>JAIJLI010000765.1 GCA_022722495.1 Dialister sp.
GAGTGGGCTGCAAGCATCATATTGCCTAAGATAAGGCTGCCATCTTTCACACCGTTAACGTTGCTTTCTGGTGCCAAAACGATAACGATGGTTGGCGCTCCATAGTAAGGATCGCTTTCTACACCCATGATTTCTGCGTTCATCTTTCGAAGTTGTGCGCAAATCTCAGGATTCTGAACGGCAACGATGAAAGGTTCCTGGGTTCCATGACCTGTAGCAGCCCATGTGCCGGCCTCCAATACTGTCTTCAACTCTTCGTCGGTAATCTGGTCTGCCTTGAAACGACGAATGCTTCTTCTTTCCCTGATGGCTTTTAAAACTTCATTTTCCATTTTATCTTGTTTTAAACATTTTGTTTAGAATTCTTTTCTCTATTCTCGTTCTTTTATGCAGGGCATCCGCTCAAATCCTCTTCATCCATATACTGGCTGAGAACGCGTGCGATGCGAATCAATCCCTGCATCAGGGTCTTGCGAGGACAGGCGATGTTAAGGCGCAAGTAGCCCTGACCAGCCTTTCTGCCATACATCGTACCGCTGTTGACGAATACCTTGCCATCGTTCATCAGTTTTTCATAAGCCTCGTCGCTTGACAGTTCGAATGGCAGGATATCGAGCCATACCAGGTAGGTGCCTTCGAGGCGGGTAACGCGAACTTGTGGCAATTCTGTATTGAAGAATTCCTTTACAGCCTGATAGTTCTCATAGAGATACTGGTTCAGTTCATCGAGCCATTCTTCTCCCTCATTGTAAGCTGCCTGGAGAGCGATGACGCCGAAAGGATTGACATCACATACCTCGTTGATGTTGATGGCACGGTTGATGCGGCGGCGCAATGTAGCATCTGGACAGATGATGTTGGCTATCTGAAGACCTGCAATATTGAATGACTTTGATGGGGAATTCAATACTACGCAGTTGTTGCGGCAAGCCTCGCTGATGTTGGCAAATGGAGTATACTGATAGCCCGGCATGATGAGTTCACAATGGATTTCATCTGCGATGACCTTTACCCCGTGTTTGAGACAGATGTCGTTCATTCGCTC
>JAIJLI010000766.1 GCA_022722495.1 Dialister sp.
CCGAAAAGCTTCTCATGAAAAGGCAGAAGATATGTTATACTTGAAATTGAGAATGCAAAAGGAATTTTGAGACAAAGAATTTTTTGAAGAAAAAAACACATAAAAGCATAAATGATAGCAACAAAAAAACAAATTGACCCCAATAAATCACAATAAGAAGGGAAAAGAGGAAGTAATAATATTATCGATTTTGTCATAAAGCATCAAGCATTATCTGCTTATAAAGCTTTTGTCAAAACTCCTCGAAATATATTATAATTGTTGCAAATTACATCTTTTACGGAGGATGGATGAATGATCAAGAACATATCACAGACATGATAGCAAAACTGCAAAGAGAAGGACGCGGCCGGTATTTTGTAAGACCGGAAAGACGCGTACATCAAAGCTTCCATCCATCTCCAGAAATCGAGGGCATGATGACACAAGGACGAACCGCCTGCCGCTGGCATATCCGGGCAGGCGAAAACGAAACAAAAGAGATGCCTGCGTTTTTCCGCAGGCATTCAATCACAGATGGTCTTGCGCGTATCCTGATGCGGCGCGGACTGGATACAGAAGACAAATTATCCCATTTTTTATACGATGACCTGTCGGATCTATCAGATCCTTTCTTGATGAAGGGGATGAAGGAGGGCGTCACCCGTCTGCTTTCTGCGATCGATCGCAGAGAGAAGATCGTAGTCTACGGAGACTATGACGTAGACGGCATCACATCGACTTCGATCCTCGTGCGCTGTCTGAAGGGCATGGGCGCGGATGTCGGATATTATATCCCCCGGAGAGAAACGGAAGGATATGGGCTGAATGAGAAGGCTTTGCTTTCTCTCCGGAAAGAAGGCTATACGCTCCTCATCACGGTGGACTGCGGTATCAGCTCGGCAGAGCTGATCGCAAGGAAACCCGAGGGTCTGGATATCATCGTAACTGACCATCACACACCGCCCGAGCAGCTGCCGGCATGCATCGCCGTGATCAATCCTCACCAGTTGGACTGCCCGTATCCGTACAAGGAGCTGGCGGGCTGCGGCGTCGCTTTCATGG
>JAIJLI010000767.1 GCA_022722495.1 Dialister sp.
GTATAATGTCTATCCGAAGTTGAATGTGTACCAGGTGTTCAATGTGGCACAGACCAATCTGAAAGAGGCAAGACCTGAATTGTATGCCAAGTTGGAAGCGGAGAACAAGCCAGAAAAGGCATTGGTGAAGGAAGGTGACATGTATTCGTTTCCTGCTGTTGACCGGATGTTCAAGGAGCAGAGATGGATTTGTCCCATCAATATCGAACACCAGGACAATGCGTTCTACTCCATTTCCCGCAACCAGATAACCATTCCTGAAAAGTCACAGTTCAAGGATGGTGAGTCGTGGTATGGAACAGCGTTCCATGAGATGGTTCACTCGACAGGAGCGGAAGATCAGTTGAACCGTCTCAAACCGCAGTCGGGCTTCGGTTCCGATGAATATGCACGTGAGGAACTGGTTGCAGAGTTGGGCAGTGCGTTGGTGTGCCAGAAGTATGGCATGACCAAGAATCTGAAGGAAGACAGTGCCGCCTATCTGAAATCGTGGCTCGGCAGTCTGAAGGAGTCGCCAAGTTTCATCAAGACCACCTTGATGGATGTGAAAAAGGCAACGTCTATTCTTACGCAGAGAATAAACGAAGTGTCTTTGGAAATGAAGGAGCAACAGACTGAGGATGTTGCAGCTTCGGTATCAGATGAGAAAAAGGAAGCGAAGGACATGGAGCAATCTGCATCATCTGACAATAGTGAGCAAACTGAGGCAGAAGAGGAAAAGGTCGCAAGGTCTGCATTCCGCCGATAATGAGGCTATTTGTAGCAAAAAAGCAAAAATCCAAGATGCGCACATATATAATAATGTGTAGGCATCCTGGATTTTTTCATTATTCGGGTGTGGCATCTTCGCTGTCATCATCTTCCTCATCTTCGTCAGTAAGCCATTTATGCCAATCTTCCTCGTCAATGGTGAGTTCGTTCATTTCCCAATCGTATGCGAGTTCAGGCATTGGGTCACGAGAGAAAGGAAAATGGATGGTATAGCCGATTTGTCCATAGGAGACATGGAGCGGAGTGACGCAAAGGTCTCTGCCGAAATAGCTT
>JAIJLI010000768.1 GCA_022722495.1 Dialister sp.
ACCTGCATACTGGATGCGGCGTGGGTCAGAACCGTAAGAGTCAAAGTCTCCAATCTTGGAAACGACACGCTGGCTACCGATATAGATGTGCTTGGTGTAGCGTCCGCCTTGGTTGGCAACGAGATAAGGTGATACATAGAGTGAGAACTTGGCGGTGTTCGTGCGACATCCAGCAAACTCTGAGTTCACATAAACTTGGTCACTCTCGCCAGAAGTCTTCACAGTGCGCTCGCCATCTGCATCATACCAGTAGTTAGTCACGAAGCCATTGTCATCAGAAGCAAGGAGACGGTTCTCCTCATCCCATTTGAGTTTGCGCTCTGCGGTCTTCTCGTCAGCCACACCGTCCTTCTTTGTACGGCTTGTATTGACATAGACAAGATTACCGTTGGCATCATACTCATAAGCATGATTGTTGTTCACATTCTCGCTTTCTGAAGGTGTCTCCTCCGTGCGGTAGTTCACATCCTTCACATTGGCGAGTTGGAACTTCTTGCCTGTCTCTGTTCCATAGGTGTATGACAAATCATAACCTGCATTCAATGTACCATTGAACTGCACATTGTTCTGTGTAAGGATTTGACGCTTCGATGTGATACGGTGCATATTGTCGTAACCCATCGCAAGAGTGTAGCTTGCGGTCTTGTTGTCAGCACCAGTATATGTACCTGTTGCACTGACAAGACGGTAGAGAGCATCGTATGTATAGGTATGCGCCATCTGTCCGCCAGCCTTTCCACTTTGTGGAACTGACGCACCGTTTACCACGCTGAGCACATTGCTCACCGCATCGTAAGTGTAAGCGTTATCCATAATGGTGTTGCCACCACTGTTCACGGTGAGGTTCTGCAATCTACGACGCTGTGGGTCATAGGTGTAGAATGTCTCTGCACCGTTGCAATACTTCAAGTATGTGCGCTGCTCGAACTTGTCATAGCCAATCTTGCTTACATAATCGTAGCCGTATGACTTGTAGCCATGAACCTTTTCAAGCTGACCACCGAGATTGTAAGAGTAAGTAATCTTCTCCTCATCAGGATA
>JAIJLI010000769.1 GCA_022722495.1 Dialister sp.
CATGACCTTTCCCCGAAAATGACTCGTTCGACTTGTATTCACCACAAATCTTACAGTAATGTCCTTTATGCTTCTTTGTCATGACCATTTATTTTATCAAATACAAAATCAACTGCTCCATGCTATTTTCGATACTCTCAATAGTCGGTATATCTTTGTAGGCAAGGTCAGGAAGTTCTTTTGTATAGACGTTGCTTAACGCTGACCATACATTATGTAGGTCACTGATGATTGGAGAATCCATGACGTTCTTGTTTTGCCATCCTTCTGGCTTGTCGAATCTCTGTTGGTCTTGTGCAAACAAGTTGCTAAAGTCCGATTTGAAAGCTTCACTTTTCAGATAGTCTTGTGTCTCAGCATCATTCAAGAGAAAATGCAAATCATAGAAATGGCGTATCTTGGCTATCAATTCCGGCATGTAGTTGTCGGCTAAGGAACAGCGAAGCAATGATACCAGCTTTTCTGTCAATGTCCTACGCCTGTCGAGAACATTCACCTCGAAAGGTTGCATACCATATTCCTCTATCAAGTTCTCATTGCCTGTCTTTTGCAGGAACTCGGTCAAGAAGCTTTGCAGTTTACATTTCTGAAATGGATATGGATTTGCAAAGGAATTGATTTCGACAAGCAACTGTCCTGCCTTGATAGCACCTACTTGTAATGTGTCAATGGCTCGTGGATAAGAATAGTATGCCTTGTGATAGTGAGACCCCTTGCTCGTAAAACCAGGCATATCCATTTCCTGCAATCCTTCAGTCATGCTTTTGGCAGTTCTCTTGATCAGCATCTTCAATTGGTTGCCGCTGAGCGTCCATGCCTCGGATATGGCAATGTCTATATCCTCAGAAAAACGGCTACCTATGCCGTATGCTTTCGTAAGACTTGTTCCTCCTTTGAATATGGCACGGTTATCCTTGTCGTTCGCAGCCATCAAAGACAACGAGCGACAAATCCAATAGTCTTTCTCGATGAAGATGCTCTTAATGCCGAGTCCTCCATCTTCTACAGGTTGCGATGCTGCTTGCAATGCGTCAGAGAA
>JAIJLI010000075.1 GCA_022722495.1 Dialister sp.
GTCTCGGGCATACCGTGGTCGCGGCGGTGCATGACCTGAATATCGCAGCGATGTATTGTGATAGACTGATCGCGATACAGGGTGGGGAGGTGGTCGGCGTGGGGACGCCGAAGAAGCTCCTGACACCGGATTTTATCAAAAAACTCTATGATGTGGACTGTGAGATCCACTATGGGGAGGATGAAAGGATGAATATCGTCTATATCCCGCAGCATTGGAAGAAGTAAAGAATGCGTGCGATGATGATTCAAGCTGCAATCAAAAAAGCAGGACGTCAGTGACGTGCCTGCTTTTTTGATTTGTGATGCTATTCTGGTGTAAAGCAGCTTTACTTTTAAGAGTCAATCCGAATCATGGTGGTCATGATCCATCGGTTTTGCCCCGTCATCCAATACTGGCTCAGGGGAAATACCATGAAGTGATCATCGGCTTTCATGTGATTCCTTCCGATAAAGTCCAGCAGGGCGCGTTTCGTTTCTGCATCAATGACACCATAATGACCATAGCCGTGGACTTTGAGATAGATGCCCGGCTTCATGGTGTGTACGGCTTGCCCTTTTATACCTGGCATGTGCGGGATGTAATGGGTCAGGAAGGAGTAGGCGGTGGCGGGTTGTTCCTCGTGCAGGGAGGATGACGGTAAAATAAAGCCGAGAATGCTGTCTCGAAAGCAGTTCTCGTCTTGCAGATAAGGGCGGAGAGCCGCGGCCATATGCGAGACGCGATCTTTGACGGGTGCAGACATGTCTATATCCCAGCGATAATATCGGCGTTCTTTCTCCAGCTCGGTGATAAATATCCGGTTTAAAATGAGATGGGGCTGACGTTCCATGGACTGGATGCGTTTTTCAAGGATCTGGCTTTTCTTTTGCAGCTGCTTCATTTGCTCCTGGTACTCGGATAGCTTCCGCTTATAGATACTAAGAAGAAATTCGTCGCTTCCATGCTGCAAGTATTGATAGATTTCTTCCAGCGGGATATCCATTTTTCTTAGAGTGATGAGTATCTTGAGCTGGAAATACTTGGAGAGGAGATAATACCGATAGCCGTTGCTTCCTGTCGCGGTAGCGGTGAAGAAGTTCTTTTTGTCATAGAAGATCAGAAGCTGTTTGGAGAGGCCGGTGAGCCGGGCCAATTCGCCTGTGGTAAAGTATAATTCTTTATTTTCCATAATTTTCCCCTTGACAATAAAGCCATTGTACTTGCTAGATTAATGAAAGATAAATTTAATATGAATGATAGAAGGCAAAAAGTGAGTGCTTTTTATATTATATCATTCAGTTTGCTGAGGAGGAAAGCGATGAAATTGAAAGGGAAAATCATCATCGGTGCGATGGTTTTGACAGCGATCTCGGGGATGCAGAGTATGGCGCAGAATGTATATGAATTGACTCCAGTTCTTGTTACCGCGAATAGATATAGCACACCGGATTTAAAGATTCCGGCAGCTACGGAAGTATTCACGCAGGAAAAGATTAAACAACTGGGTGCCCAGACGGTCATGGATGTAGTGAAGAATATTCCAGGATTTTCATTTACAGCATCGCCTACAGGAAATCAATATGTCGGATTCAGAGGATTAGGACGAAATTATACGGCAATTCTTGTTAATGGTATTCCGCTTGGGCAGGATGCTAATTATGACCTGGACGCTATTTCTACAGACACTATTGAGCGTATCGAAGTTGTCAAAGGTGGTTCTACGGTGCAGTATGGCTCTAGTGCAATGGCTGGTGTTATTAATATCATTACAAAAAAAGAAAGTAGCACATCTAAAGTCGTTGTCGGTGGTGGGGATCAGCATAAATTAACGGGATCTGTGGATTTAGGACTGAATAAATTAGCTATCAGCTATAATCATAGCCAGTATCGGGATTTTGGTAAAGTTTACACCATGAACACCCGCGCGGGATTTGGCGGATATATTGGAGATAAACAGAAAAAGGACAGTCTGAATGTGCAGTATGCACTGAATGAAGATTGGACTTTCCAGTATATGTACACGGAAAGGACGACGGATTGCAGTAAGTTTTTAGCCTCAACAGGAGCTATCAGCCCGGGTTTCCATAGTGTAATCAAATACAATTTTGCACAGATGCATTATGCTAAAGATAATGTCTTGGGGGCTGTTTATTATCGCAATCGTGATTGGAAATATAATACAAGCACGCATCAGAAAGGTAACAACTATGGATTTAACCTGCAGAATCGCTGGGATATGGAAGATACGAAGCTGACGGCGGGTGTAGAATATGAGAGAGAAAGCACCAAAAACAATACCAATGTAGAGGCGGGAAAGCGTAACAGCGCGGCTGTCTTTGTGATGACAGATAATAAGATTAATGAGCATCTGAATGTTTTGATGGGAGCTAGAGAGGCTTATGTAGAGAGATCTGGAAGCAAGCTTTGTCCGCAGTTTCAGATCTTGTGGACTCCGGCAGAACGGGATTCCTATTATGTCAATATTAACCGTTCTATGCGTGCACCTAATGTATACGAACAGTGGGGTTCTCCAACACAACTTATGAATCCGGATTTAAAAGCGGAGAGCGGCTGGAACTATGAGATGGGTTGGAAAAAACTTTTTAGTCAGGGAGATTATTTTAAAGTCGATCTTTTCCATATGAAAATTGATGATAGAATTTCAAGTCGACGGGTAGGAGAATTGACACAATACTATAATGTTGATGCGTACAAAAATACAGGGGTAGAGGTGTCCTATGAAAGCAACCCGTCCTCGCATTTTATGTATAATGTAGGGATGTCCTATGCCAATCCGAAGCAGAAAAAGAAAGGCTTATGGGAAAGAACAGAATATAAGCTAGGAGCTAACTGGGGACTGGGTTATAAAGATGATGTCACACAGGCCAATTTGACATTCAATTACTATGGCAAACGCAGCAACGATGTGGATCGTATGCTGAATCTGGATTTGTCGGCCAGCAGAAAACTTTCTGCTAATGATACAGTTCATTTCTATGTGTACAACTTGCTGGGGCGGGATGATATACGTTCAACAGGGGCAACTTCCAACACTGGTTCGTTGCTTCCGGAGCGAAACTGGCTCATGACGTTTGAACACAAATTTTAATAGGTAAGGTGAAAGCGGGGAATTTCAATCAACTGAAATTCCCTTTTCTTTCTATAAAGGAGAAAAGTATGCTGAAGAAACTGCTGGGGTTCCTTCTGGCGGCGATCTGCGTGATCGCGCTAGGCGGATGCATGAGTGATGCGCCGCAGTCAGGGGACGGGTACACGGTGACAGATGCCCGTGGGAAGACGCTGCACATAAAGGAGAAACCGAAACGTATCATTTCCACGTATATCTTTGCAGATGAGATATTACTCGATCTGGTATCGCATGACCGCATCGTGGCCATGGACAAATGGATCCACGACCCGGGGCTATCTATGGCAGTCGAGAGTGCAAAGGATGTCACGACAGAGGTCGATAACAGTCCTGAGCACATGATATCGCTGCGCCCGGATCTGGTGGTGGTGGGTGAGAGTCAGATCAAGATGGTGCAGTCATTGGAAAGTGCGGGGCTTCCGGTCTTTGTTTACAAGGATGCCAAGTTGATCAAGGATATACCGGATGAGATCCGCTCGCTGGGGAGAGCGGTGGGAGAGAATGACAGGGCAGAGACGCTGATCGCAGAGATGGAAAGCCGCTTACGGGACATAGATAAGAAGGTGGCGGTCATTCCGGAAAACCAGAAGAAGCGGGTGATGCTGGTGCTTCGCTTTGGTCCTATCGGCGGGGAAGGAAACATATTTCATGATGTGTTGACCCGCGCAGGGACGATAGATGTCTATAATGATGTGCGTCCGCCGGCGCTTTCTGGGAATGGGACATCCATGATTTTAAGCAAGGAGGAATTCGTACAGTCAGATCCAGATATGCTCATTATAGGAAACTGGTCACAAGGGGGCGCTTTTAAAGACAGCGAGCAGCAGCTGCAGGAGATGTATGAAAATCCGGCCTATTCCTCTATGAGAGCGATACGGGACAAGCAGGTCGTCATCCTGCCGCAGCGGAATGTGAATTGTCTCTCACATCATGTGACGGAAGGGATCGAGACCGTGTATCAGGCAGTCTATGAAGGAAAGGGGAGTGCGTCATGATTTTCACGCCGGGAAAGCAGAGAAAGATCATTCACTGTAATCTCATGCAGGCTGCCTTGGGGGTAGTACAAAACCCAAGATGTGCGGTGGTTATTCATAATGTCAGATCCTGCTCCAAGGTGGTGTGGGATGCGTTCCGCTCGTTGGGAGAAAAATGCAGAGAAATCACTGGGAACAGAAAAATGGATGGCTTTCTTTTCTGTACGGGCTTGACCGATCAGGATGCTGTATTTGGCGGCAATGAAAAGCTCAGACGTTGTCTGGAAGATATCTGTGATGAGATCCATCCCGAAGTGATTTTAGTCGTTTGCGGATGTGTGCCGGGGGTCATTGGGGATGATACCGAGGCGCTGTGTCAGGAGGTAGAAGCGGAAACCGGCACGACCGTCGTTCTGCTGCCTGGGCACGGCTTTATGGTGCCGGGCCTGGTGGATACTGTTACTTCCATGGCGCGGCTGCTGTTTGATACATGGACTCTTCCGCAGGTGAAGGCAGAAAAAGACCGGGAGATCTGTCTGGTGTCCGGCTTGTCACCGGCTTATAGTTCGCTGGAAGAATATCATGAGCTCATGGAGGTGCTGCGCCTTTTGGGGTTCACACGCATTCTGTGTCCGCCCGTGGGTGTCAGCAGGAACGATTATATAGACATGGGGCGTGCGTCACAGGTCGTATCGTTCACCAGGGGGGCTTTTCAGGAACAGGCATCGACAGAGAATGCTCTGTATATGGCACATAGACTGGATGTACCCATGGTGAATTGGACCCATGTCCGCACGCCTGCAGAAAGCCGATGTGCTTTTATGGAGATGGCTTCTTTGCGAGAGAAAGAAGAGGTCATGGAAATGTATTGCCGGAAGCAGGAAAGCCGTCTGGTGAAATTGCTGCAGAAGGGGAAACGTGCTGTTCGTGGGAAAAGCTGCCGGATGCAGCTGGGAATTACCCGGCAGGCAGAGGGGCTGAGGCAGCCGGTGGCATTTCTTCGGGCGATGGGGATCGAAGATATCACCATCGTCTTGGCGGCGATGATCCCGCAAGAGGATGAAGCGTCGATACGCTCTGTCGTGGAAACAGAGTGCGGGGCATTGAAATGGAGCAGGCAGGAGGTATCAGCGGATGTACGGCTGTCTACCGTTTCTTTTGATCTGCGGCAAAGTCATGAGATCCTGATTCCGTCATGTCTGGGATATGCGGGATGGATTTCCTTTATCACGCAGATCGTAAAAACCTATGGAGGCTGTGATGAGTAAGCTGGATCGATGGCGGGTGTGCAAAGAAGAAACGGCCATGGCGGGAGCGGCTGCGGCGTTTCTCAGTATTTCCGATCTGGGGTTGGTTCTGGATTCGCCCATGTGGTGCTCGGCTTTGACCTCTCGGAGGATCGCAGAGTGTGAGCCTCTTTGGGCGAGGCGGATTTACAGCACGCTGATCGAGGAGAATGACCTGGTCTTTGGAGCAAAGAAGAAACTGCTGCAAGTGGCACAGGATATGTGGCAGGAGTCGGACTATGCTGTCATGGGGGTAGCCGTGAACTGTGGACCGGCGTTGATGGGGGATGATATCGAGGGGATCTGCCAGTCTGCGATGGACATTCCCGTGTGCGTATCTGACGCCAGCGGGTTTACTGGTGATGCCAATCGGGGTTGGTCGGACGCTATGATTTCTCTGCTGCGTAAAGTGCCTCACTTTTCAGAGAAGAAGCAGGCGGGGAAAATCAATGTGATCGGTCCGTGTATTCTGGACCCTGCGTCCGATGAAAGAGGGAATAAAGTGTTGTTCATTCCTGGCGGGCAGCCAATGAAGTACGAAGAGCTAGCCCGGCTGTCGGAAGCAGAAATGAATCTGGTCGTGCATCCCAGAGGTCTTGCTGTGGCGCGCTGGCTGCAAGAACACGCGCACGTGCCGTACAGCATTCAGTAGGAGTCAAGCCTGTGCCCAATGCTCGGTTATTCTGGCATCTTCTAAGGAAACGCTGATGCAATCACAGAGTCAGTATTTCCCTATATATAATGACGCCCTTTAGCTATAGCCGGCAGCGTGGATAAAAGGCATGCAATCATTCGAGAAAGACTGGGGAATCGTATAGACTTTTAAGCGGCGCGGAAGTTCGCACTTATTCTTGGGTTTTCATTAGGGAAGCCAGTTAACGTTGCAGATATTGAGATTTTCATAAAAACTGCAACGTTAACTGGCTTTTTTCTCGTAGGCAGATATAATAAAGAAAGGAGGCTTTCTACTATGGAACTGTTCAAACGAGAGAAATATTTATCCAAAATTCGTGGATTTTATGATGCGGATGATATGATCAAAGTCATCACCGGGGTCAGACGCTGCGGCAAATCCTGCCTGATGCAGACCATCATGGGTGAACTTTTCGCTAACGGGGTCCCTGCGGATCACCTCATCTATCTGAATCTAGACAGCCGGAGCTATCGCCATGTACAGACCGCTGAAGTGTTGGATCAGCTTATCGCTTCTTATGCATCGCTCCCCGGGCGCAAGTATCTGTTCATTGATGAAATCCAAAATGTCAGCCAGTTCGAGCGAGTCATTAACAGTTTTCGTGAAGACGGCGATTTTTCCATTTTCATTACGGGATCGAATTCCTATCTTTTGAGCGGTGAGCTTGTCACCAAGCTGACCGGCCGATACATTGCGTTCGAGCTTTATCCCCTGAGCTTCGACGAGTATGAAGAGATGAAGCAGTTTTATCACAAGGCGATTGATCCAGACCGCCTGCAGGAACTCTCCCGGTATATTTTGGAGGGCGGTTTTCCTCGGGCTATCGGATTCGCTGAACTTGCTGACAAGAGAACCTATGTCCAAGGGATCATACAGGAAATCTTTGAGAAAGACATTCGTCGACGGGTCAAGATCCGCGATCGCCAGTCTTTTGAGACGGTGAGAAATTTTATCATCAACAACTTCGGGGCGACGACAAGCATCAGCAGTCTGCATGATTCGCTTCGCAAGAACGGGCTGGAGATCAGCCGCCAGACCATCGCGAGGTACATTCAGATTTTGGAAGACGCCAAAATTCTTTACTGTTGTGATCGATTTGACATGAAATCGAAACGTGCTTTGAGCGGAGAGAAGAAATATTATCTGGCAGATTTGAGCTTCTACTTCGCGCTAAACACTGACAATCGGATCAACTATGGCCCTGCACTGGAAAATATCGTGTTCATTTATGCAAGAAGTATGGGCTATGCGGTCAGCATTGGGCGCATCGGGGCGCTGGAATGTGATTTCATCCTGCGAGGTGGTGATATGCAGTATGCTTATGTGCAAGTCGCGCTCACTATCCTCAGCAGCCGGAAAACGGAAGATAGAGAGTATCGTCCGCTGGAGATGATTAAGGACAATTATCCAAAGTATGTCGCCACGTCAGACGCATTCCTCCAGCAAAGAAATGGAATCCAGCATATCAATATAATTGATTTTATGAAAAAACAGAGATGTTTTTAATCAGCGTTTCATTAACAGTATACAGCCTTCAAACTTATCGTATGAAGAAAGAAGGTCATTCCTATGCATATCGCGATTTCTGCTCCCATCAAGAAGGAGTTTGAGGAAACGGTTTCTCAGACGTTTCCTGACTCAACTTTCCCAGCTGGAAACTGCCTATAAAAGCCCATAAAATCTATGAATCGGCCCAATCCAATAGGTTATTTTACATTTTATCGATTCTGTGTATTCCTTGCCAACTGGTGCATGCACTGACGCAGGGCTCCGAGCACCTCGCGCTGGATGAACCGACGAATCATCTCGATATCAAGTACCAGCTCCAGATCATGGATATCGTGAAGAGTCTCGGTCATACCGTGGTCGCAGCGGTGCATGACCTGAATATCGCAGCGATGTATTGTGATAGACTGATCGCGATACAGGGTGGGGAGGTGGTCGGCGCAGGGACGCCGAAGGCGCTTCTG
>JAIJLI010000770.1 GCA_022722495.1 Dialister sp.
CCTAAGTTCACTAGCGTAACTATCATACAGGAACTTCCATTTGCCTTGATACCAAACAAAAGCCCCCGTATTCGTTTTAGCCACGTAGCCTCTATAAAAAATACCACCAGACACATGATTTCCTGCTACATTGCGATGCGCAAAAGAATCCAAGCATTCCCCTGTAAACGCAGCCTCAGCACAATAGCTCACAAACATATCCGTGTCTTTGCTTGGTCGCTTACCACAAACCAAATCTACAGTGTTATAAATCGGTGTGAAGACAACCAAATCCCCAGAGTCTTTCCGATTAACAAAAGTTCTAGTATTGGAACTTGGCGCTGCAATCTTTATTGTTTCAGATAGGCTGTCAGCATTTTCCTCTGTCACAGAAGCCTTAGGCTTATGGTTACAAGATAGCATAACCATAAGCACAAAACACATTGATAGAAGATTCAACTTTCTCATATCAAATCATTTTCTTTTTCCGAAGATGGCATTCAACACCATCTTCCCTATTTTTCTTTCCAATCCAGCCTCAGATGTTGTTCATCCTCATTATCAGTATATTTCATATCAATATGACGATGTTATCACCATACCTTTTTTAACCTTTGCTTTAAAATCCACATAAGCCGTCCCCGAAATATAACTCCTTGTTCTCGGACAATAAAGACAAAGATAACAACGCAATTTATTTTTCTTTTTGCGTAATTGCATAGCATTATTTGGCAAATACATTGATACTGTAAAAGATTGACTACTATTTGCTGTTGGCTTTATAGTATTACCAGCAACATAAACATCACCAGAACCTGCCATGGCATATGAATTCCAAGAATTTGAAGCTTTAACAGGCGAGCCTATACCATCATTGATGAAAACTACAGGTATCAACTCTATGCCTTTTGCATTTTGAACATATATCGTCGCATAAACCAATAAGGAGGACGAACAATTGTGGTTCAAATACATTGTACTAGTAGTAGCCTTTATGTTAGTTACATCAAAAGGAACAGCAGTTTGCGTTATGTCTACACGCAAGTATTGATCATCCG
>JAIJLI010000771.1 GCA_022722495.1 Dialister sp.
AGAACGCGGACGACCAGACCGTCCTCTCCCTCTCCTTCCGCGGCGACGTCGCAAATGAACCGATCATCGCCAACCTCATCAAAAAGTACAATCTGGATGTATCTATCCTGTACGGCTCCATCGACTACATCCAGAATGTATCCTTCGGCCGTCTCATTATCACCATCATTGGCAATGACAGCGATATGAAAGAAGCGCTCAGTCATCTGAAATCGTTACCTATCACAAGCGAGGTGCTCGGATATGTCTCCAGTCATTAGTAATCTTCTTCTGAAAAGTACGGCAGAAACCTTCTACATGCTCGGCGTTTCTGCCCTGATCGCCGCTGTCGTCGGCATTCCTCTGGGGATCCTCCTCGTCGTCACGGAGAAAAACGGCATTCTCGCCTGCCGCCTGCTCAATAAGCCGCTCGCTTTTATCATCAATATGATCCGCTCCATCCCATTCATCATTCTGATGGTCGCGATCATTCCTCTCACCCGTCTCATCGCAGGCACCTCCATCGGCACCACCGCAGCCATCGTCCCACTGACCATCGCTGCGATCCCCTATACCGCCCGCATGGTCGAGACCTCCATCCGTGAAGTCCCCTTCGGCCTCATCGAAGCGGCTGAATCCATGGGTGCTTCCCCGTTCCAGATCATTAAGAAAGTCCTCATCCCGGAAGCCCTGCCTTCCATCATCGAGAATATCACTGTCGTCGTTGTCACCCTCATCGGTTCTTCCGCTATGGCAGGCACCATCGGCGGCGGCGGCTTAGGCGACCTCGCCATCCGCTACGGCTACCAGCGTTTCCAGGCTGACGTCATGGTGGCTACCATCCTCGTCCTTATCGTCGTCGTCCAGCTCATCCAGTTTATCGGAAGCAATCTTGCGAAAAAGGCAAATAAGAAGTAAAAGATGGATAAGCTTGGGGAATAGAGACTGGCTATATACGCCTTCTCCTCTGCGTCCTCTATATGCGCCCTGCCCCATGCCTCTTATCAAGTTTTCCACCGGATCTATAGGAAATGCGAATTCTCCCACTTCCATACAT
>JAIJLI010000076.1 GCA_022722495.1 Dialister sp.
GAACCCTCTGAACCGGTAGAACCAGCGGAACCTCTTTCGCACGCAATCAAGGGACAGCACGCCCTATGGGCTAACCCCGAACCTTGAACCCTATTTACTCTTTACTTCTTCCTGATTTGTGCTATACTATCCTTGTGAGTGATTTCACGAATAGCATACCTGCTCAACGGAAGGGCTTGGCCATGTATCCTGAAGGGTACACGCTAAGTCCTTTTTCTATATCAAGTATGCATATTTCAAACCCAAAGATGCATTCGTGTGCGCCTCATGATACAATAAATCAAATGTATGCAGGAACCGAAAATGAGTGACTGGGGGATATTTGGGTCAGAGAGTGCTGCTTTAGAGAGCAGTGCTTGGTGAAATGGTGCGATGCGCCGATATTTCTCCACTCTCATTGATGAAAGTTTTGCATCATGGGGTGTATGAATCGATCCATTCGATTTCACTTTGAAAAATGAAGGGAGTTCATTTCAATGAAACACTTAAAAGAAGACAAAGCGGTTTATGAAGCCATTCAGAAAGAGTTGAACCGTCAGAGAAACAAGCTGGAAATGATCGCATCTGAAAATATCGTCAGCTATGCTGTCATGGAAGCACAGGGCAGCGTCCTCACAAACAAATATGCAGAAGGCTACCCGGGCAAGAGATATTACGGCGGCTGTGAATATGTCGATGTCGTCGAACAGCTGGCGATCGATCGTGCGAAGGAGCTCTTCGGTGCGGAACATGTGAATGTACAGCCGCATTCCGGCTCGCAGGCGAACTTCGCTGTCTACTACGGTCTCTTAAAACCGGGCGACACCATGATGGGCATGAACCTCACGGATGGCGGTCATCTGTCGCACGGCAGCCCGGTCAATATTTCCGGCAATTATTTCAATGTCGTTCCTTACGGCGTCAGAAAAGAAGATGAACTTCTGGACTATGAAGCCATGGAAAAGACCGCGAAGGAAGTCCAGCCGAAGCTCATCATCGGCGGCACCAGTGCATACTCCCGCATCATCGACTTCGAACGCATTGCAGCGATCGCCCATGAAGTCGGCGCACTCTTCATGGTCGATATGGCACACTTCGCCGGCCTTGTCGCAGGCGGAGAATATCCGAGCCCGGTGCCGTGGGCAGACATCGTGACCACCACCACCCACAAGACTCTTCGCGGACCGCGCGGCGGCATCATCATGTGCAGGGAACAGTATGGCAAAGCCATCGATAAAGCGGTATTCCCGGGCATGCAGGGCGGTCCTCTCATGCATGTCATCGCAGCAAAGGCTGTCGCTTTCGGCGAAGATCTCTCCGATGATTTCAAGCAGTATGCGAAACAGATCAAAAAGAATGAAAAGGTCCTCTCTGATGAGCTGCAGAAGAATGGCATCCGCGTCGTTTCCGGCGGCACCGATACCCATGTTCTCCTCGCTGATATGAAAGCTATCGGCATCACAGGTAAGGTCGCACAGACGGTTCTCGATGAGATCGGTATCACCGCAAACAGAAACACCATTCCGTTCGAGACTCTCTCTCCATTTGTCACGAGTGGCATTCGTCTCGGCTCCCCGGCTCTGACCACCAGAGGATTCAAGGAAGATGACTTCAAGGAAGTCGCAGATATCATCTCGACGGTCGTCAAAAATCCGGAGGATGCAGCAGTCAAGGCGGACTGCGCAAAGCGTGTCCATGCTCTCTGCGTGAAGTATCCGCTCTACGAAGATCTGTAATGAATACATCAAATAAAAGCCAGTCCGCATGGGCCGGCTTTTATTATTCTTGTAAATGAACATTTTTCGTTTTTGCGACAATGTGATATCCCCTGATTCCGCGTAAGTCCTTTTTCATAAGTATGGAAGCAGGCGGAAGGGGAAACTTTGGTGGGATACGGATGCGGTAGGGTCACTCACGGTATACTAAAAAAGCCGTCTTTGGCAGGTGCTGCTCCGTGCCGCGGATAAACTTTCCCCTTGACTTTCCCCGGTCAATCCCGTATACTATTGAAGTTGATAAATTTCTCTAACGCGTTTAGAGCACTGGCGAAACAGTGAAAGACAAACGGCATAACGGCCGATAGGTAAGGAGGTGCGAGAAATGCCGGTTCCGAAGACAAAAAGTTCTAGATCCCGTCGCGACAAGAGACGTGCAAATTGGAAACTGACTGTTCCGGGTCTTGTGGAATGCCCACAGTGCCATGCACTGAAAAAACCTCATCATGTATGCCCAGTATGCGGTTTCTATAAAGGCAAACAGATCATCACCAAGACTGTTGAAGAATAATGGTCAAAGGAAAATGCTTCTCGATAGAGAGGCATTTTTTTATTGCAGAAATGACTTCTCACTATGGCGCGATATGATACAATAATAGGTGTTTCTCGAAGAAATAGGGTTCAGCAGGCTCTGCGGGTAAGAGCAGAAAAGGCGGCGATCATATTCACAAGGCGCCGCCGAACCTTCTTTTTATTAAAAGCTGCGGCGCGCTTTATTTTTGCGTTGTATCGATCTTGCTCAAAAGCAGAGCCTTATAGAAGCTGTTGAACCTGTTGGATAAACAACGACCATCAAGGAGGAAGTATGGGGAAGCATTTTTCTTTTATCCATTGTGCGGATCTGCACCTCGGAGAACCATTCGGAGGCGTGCGCCTCGGGACGAAAGGACCGTGGAATGAGCAGATCGGGAAAGCCACCTTCAAAGCCTTTGAAAGGGTGGTGGATGCGGCACTGGAAAATCGGGTAGATGCGATCTTGATTTCCGGAGATGTATATAATTCAGACCATCACAGTCTGGCGGCGCAGATGGCTTTCGGTCGGGAGTTGTATCGGGCGGCGCAGGCGGGGATCGAGGTCTTTATCGTGCATGGAAATCACGACCCGGGCGAAGCCTGGCGTGCGGATATCCCGCTGCCGGAGACGGTGCATGTTTTTTCTTCCGAAGAAGTGACAGGCATCCCGCTCATGAAGGATGGGGAAAAGGCGGCCACGATCTATGGCATCAGTTACAAGACACGCCATACGAAGGATGATCTGGTGCGCTCTTTCCATGTGAATCCGGAGGATGGATTCACTATCGGGATGCTGCACACGGAAGCCGGCGTCGATGGGAGTCCCTATGCGCCTTGCACGGTCGAGGAGCTGAAGACTGCGGGCATCGACTACTGGGCACTTGGGCATGTGCATACGAGAAAGACGCTCTCGATGAAGCCCTATATCGTCTACCCGGGCAATACGCAGGGGCTGGATATCACGGAAATCGGTCCTCGTGGCTGTTACCTGGTCGATGTGGGGGCCTATGGTACAGTGACGTTGAAGTTCATCGAGACGGATGTGATCCGTTGGATGGACATGGTCATCGATATCGCCCCTTTCTTGACCGCAGATGATCTTTTGAAAGACGTGGCACGCCGCCGCGCAGGACTGAAGGAACTGACCGGTAGGCCGAATATGGTGCGTTTGGTACTGACGGGGCATGGTGCGCTGCACAAAGCGATCGCGACGGAAGAGGGACGTGATTTCCTTCTGCAGTCTTTGAATGAAAAGGAGCAGTTCCGCCATCTCTTTGCTTATTTCACCCGCATCGAGGATCGGACGCGGCCATTCCTGAATCTGGCTGAGCGCCGCGAGCTTCCCGATGTGACGGGGAATTATCTGAAGGCTTTTGATGCGGTCATGGATCTTCCGTCGGAAGAAAGGGCGAAGATGCTCCGGGAGATGGCTTCTTCACAGCCGGAGCTTTCGAAGTATAAGAATCTATTGGGCAAGGTGTCTGATGAGGCACTTCTTGCTGCTTTCCGCCGGGCGGAGGTGCTGGGAGCGGAAATGCTGACAGAGGAGGATGGACGATGAAAATCACGGATTTGCAGCTCTCAGAGTACGGCATCTATCGGGGCGCGTCCTGGCAGCCGTCGACGTCTTCGCTGAATGTGGTCATGGGAGAGAATGAGAGCGGGAAGACGACGATGCTTCGTTTCATCCGTGATATGCTCTTCGGCTATGGGCGCGGCAAGTGGCAGGGACGGAAGGGAAATATGGCATTCGTCCGTGCGGACGGGCAGGCGTATCGCGTCTTCCGGGAAGAGAAGGAGCGTTGGTTCGAGAATGCGAGCCATGTGAAATTCTCCGAAGAACTGCCGACACTCTGGTGGCATGGTCTCACGCGCTCTATGTATGAGCAGATCTTCGCCGTCGGCTTAGAGGACCTGCAGGGGGCTTCCTTCCTTGCGAATGACTCCATCCGCAGCCGTTTCTTCATGCTGCAGGGCGGAGATAAGCTCGCCGGTGCCAAGAAGGACATTCAGGAGAATAAGGAAAAGCTCTTCGTGGCTTCGTCCCAGGGAAAGCGCAAGATCAATCAGCTGATGGCGGATCTGGATACCGTGAATCAGGAGCTTGACAGTCTCTCTCATCAGGAGAAGGATTTCGCCGAGCTGCAGAAGAAGCAGGAGCTTTTGAAAAAGCAGATCAGTGAGCTCGAGGCTTCGCTCGCCAAGGACCAGGAAAAGGACAGAGAGCTCGCCAAGCGGCTGGGCGCCTGGGAATACTACAAGCGGGCGCGTGA
The DNA here is from genome assembly GCA_022722495.1 of Dialister sp. Taxonomy (GTDB): domain Bacteria; phylum Bacillota; class Negativicutes; order Veillonellales; family Dialisteraceae; genus Dialister. Next base: position 4,541 of record JAIJLI010000076.1, read on the forward strand.
TATCAAGCACCAGCTGGATCTCTCCTCGCAGGTGAAGATGTTCCCGTCGAATGGCAAGGAGCAGTGGAACCAGCTCATGAACCGCATGAAGGTGATCCACGACCAGAAGGCATCGCTCCAGGAAAAGCTCGATGAGTACACACCGAAGAAGAAGGAAGACATCATCCCATGGGCGAGAGAGGCTGAAGCGCTGGAAAAACTCTACGTCGATCTGGGGCAGTGGCGCCAGACCATCGTCGATGTGGAAGCATTGGAAGAGGAAAAGGAAAATTGGAAGCTCGATTTTGTAAATCTGGGCTATTCCCTGCCGCTCTGGGACCGCGCACTGCCTTTGGAGGATGCTTGCGTCCATGTGGACTGGGCAGAAGGACGGCGCCTTGCGCAGAGCGTAGGTGTCAGGGGCAATGAGCTCCATTTCTGGGAGCAAAGAGAGCCGGAGGTCGAAGCCGTCGCAGAAGAGGCGGCAGAGGGAGACATCCAGACCGAGGAGGATTTCCAGCAGATGGAGGACATGGCCTCCTCGCTCGAGCAGCTTCTCCATCAGGAAGCGGAAATCAGAGGCAAGATCGATGCCGCCTCGCAGCTCGAGGATAAGAAATTCACCTTCTGGTTCTGGCTGGGCATCCTCTCTATGGCAGGAGCAGCAGCTGGCATCGCCTCCTTCTACATGGCCATGGCAGGCACCGTGGCGCTCTATGGCGCAGCAGGCGGGCTCATGCTGGGTATTCTCTGCTTCCTATTCAATAATAAGAGCATCCACAAGAAAGGGAATGACCTTGAGAAATGGAATGATTCGCTGGCTTCTCTCGTGAACGAGAGGAAGGCGATTTCCGATAAATTCCCCGGGCAGGCACCGGAAGACATAGATGATCTGCAGGCCTTCCATAACCTGATGCAGAGCCGTCGCTCCGATTTCTACAAAGACCAGGCAAAGCGGCAGGCCATCTCCTGGAAACGGGAAACGGTACGAAAGCAGCAGCTTGCGCACCAGAAGTGGACAGAAGAAGGCAAGCTGCTTCGCGAAAAGAAGGAAAAAGCAGACAAAGACTGGGATGCCTTCCTCGCGAAAAACAAGCTCCCCAAGACCAGCGCAGAGAATCTCTCCGCTCTGCAGGAGCAGTGGCAGAAGATCTACTCCGCCGAAGGAAAGGGCAAGATCCTCGACCTGCGCTTGGAGCAGATGGATGCGCGCCTTGATGCCTATAGCCGCCGGGCAGAGAGCATCATCTCGAAGACGAAGATGCCCTACACCGTCGATCCGGACGGCATCCAGGAGCTTTACGAGGAAACGCATGCGCGCAGCCTCACATGGCAGTCCATTCAGGAAAAGAACAACCAGCACGATGCGTATCGGAAGGAAATGGGTAAACTCGATGACGGCTGGGCCTCCTGCCAGCGGGAGATGGATACCCTTCTCCATCTAGTCAATGCAAAAAATGCGGAAGAATTCGCGGAAAAGGTGAATGCCCATGAGCATCATGACCAGCTGACGAAGGAATGGGAGGCCGTAAAGCAGGATCTGCGCCTCTATGCAGGCAGCGATGAAGAATTCCAGTCCCTCTGGAACTTCCTGGAAAGCGGACAGTACGATGACTGGATGGAAACCCATCAGAACCTTGCAAAACGCATCAAAGAAGAGACGGCGTCACTGGGTGAGCTCCAGAAGAACCAGGGAGCGGTGGAAAATGAGATCTTCCGTCTGGCGGGGGATAATACCATCACCGATACCCTGCAGAAAAAAGAAAAGATCGAAGCCGAGCTTGCCAATGCACTCTCCGAATGGTTGACCTACATGTACACAGAAGAAATCCTGAACCGCGCGCAGGCCGCCTATGAGTCCGGCCGCCAGCCGCAGATCATGAAGCAGGCGAATACTTTCCTCTCTGCTATGACTAGAGGCAAGTATGCCCTTCGAATCTCCGAAGACGGGAAAGATATCGGCATCGTGGACAGCGAGCACCGAGTGAAAGAGGCCAAGATTTGGTCCTCCGGTACAGGCGATCAGGTCTTCCTTGCCATTCGCCTCGCCATGGCCCTTTCCTTCGGGGAGCAGCTCGAGCCGCTCCCCATCGTCTTGGACGACATCTTCGTCCGCTTCGACGAAGAGCGCCAGCGTGAGACCCTGCGCTTCCTTATGGAACTCGGCAAGACCCAGCAGATCTTCCTCTTCACCTGCCACGCACAGACCATGCGCATCGCAGAAGAAGTGGGGAAGGAAAAAGCGACAGGCGAGTTCATCCACCTGAAGTCCGGGACCATCGAGCTCGGAGCATAGATTTGAAGTGGCTAGTGGCTAGGGATTGATTAGGAAAATCTCGCAACGCGGTGTGATAAAAAATTGAGAAAAGTGACTCTCTTCGAAAAGAAGAGGGTCATTTTTTTCATATGTGTGCGATGCTATGTATAGAAGCAGGAGAGAGCATCCCGGAGATGATCGATTGACAGATTTCCCTCATCCTAGGCAGAGGGAGCAAAGGAAATCGGGCATCATGCGGCTCTCAAATGCTTCTCCCTTCGAAGGTTCTGCCCGGGAGGAGTCGTCAAAGGGGGCAAGACAAGTGAAAAAGACAGGATGAAAACCTAATTACGAAACAACTCAGATAGCTCTGACGACAAGATCAGGCTCGCCTCTAAGTTAGTAGAAGTCCTTGTTTCGTCAAGGCCGCCCTCGAAGACTCTACGCCTCCCAGCCTGGCGCCCGATTCATTGAATCTGATTCATTCGACAGGATGACATCCTGTCTTTTTTGCATGGGTAATGCTTGGAAAACACTGATTAAATTGAACAACGGTTTAATCAGTGTTTCCATAAGGGAAATGAAAAAGCTCTGCAGGACTAGCGATAGTCTTGCAGGGCTTTTTTTATTGTTTTGGCTATTTGTTTTCAAAATGCCGGGGCGGTCATTGATTATGTATTTAATTATCAAAATATTCGGCGATAGCAGGTGTTTTTCCCTTTTCCTTCTTTTGTTAGCTCGCCCGTTGTTACCATTTTACGAAGAGCTCCTTCCACTGAACTGAGACTCAGTGCTGGGCAGAGGTTATGGATTTCTTGCTTGGTAACACGCCCGATTTTTTGCTGACAAGCCATTCTCACTATTTCAAATGCAGACCGTTTTCCTTCCATAAGAGCGACCCGATCGTCTAAATCCTTATATGCAGCCAAAATGGTTCCCAAGAGAAATTTCATAAAAGGAATCACATCTTCTTTTCCTTCATGCCAGCCTTTTTGAGAATCTCGAAGAGATTCGTAATATAAACTTTTATTGACTGCAATTTTTGCTTCCAAAGAAATATATTTCCCTACAAAGAATCCATTTTGATGCAGTAACAAAGATGTCAGTAAACGGCTCATACGGCCATTTCCATCATTAAAAGGGTGAATGCAAAGAAAGTCATGGATAAAAATGGGGATAAGAAGAAGCGGATCCGCTATGAAGTTTCCAATTGCCAGATTATAGGTGGCACATAAAGC
>JAIJLI010000772.1 GCA_022722495.1 Dialister sp.
GTTGAAAGAACAGCTGCCAGAATATACTGTTACAGGTAACGGATGGACTGATGAGCATAATAACAACTGGGATGATGGTTGGTTTTGGGAAAAAGATAAATGGAAAGGTGATGAAAAAATGCATAACAAAAAGCATTATATGTATATGTACACTCAGATGGGTGAAAACACATCTACTACTCCCAATATGCCTACATGGATTTTTACAAACCGTTTCCCTGGTAACGAAATGTCTGGCGACGTTAATAATGCAGGATGGTATTATATAGATATGGCCAAAGATGCAAAAAGTAAATTTAAGGATAATAACGCAAAAGACGAAAAGTCCATCAAGCCAGGACAAACCCTTGTTATGTTTGGTAATGGCGATAATGCAAGTAATGGTGGTTGCACACCTCACCGTTTTCCACATCACATGGATGCTGGAATCCCATTATTCAACTACGAAGATCGTGAAGGTTGGTATCTATATGACCCAACATGTATACCATACTATAAGGTGTTTGATGATAAGCCTACCATTGTAAATGTGAATTACGTGATATATACAAAATCAAAAATCACCTGCTGGTTTATCGAATTTGGATGCAAAGGAACAAATAATAGCGTAAAAGCTGGTTCATATACATTAAAATGCTGGCCAGCTAATTTTAAAGAACATCATACAGATGTGGGTAATGGTTGGTATCGTTCAGTAATCAACCTTAAGGCACCTAAGGGAGAATATGAAAAGGCTATTAAAATAAGCTTTGGAGATAACAATGACCACTTTCTCTTCAATGGTGACAGCTACAAGTGCACATACGATGCAAAAAACGGATACCAGATATTCGGCTATTACGATGGTAGCAGCTGGCATGAAGGCGAGCCTTCAGTAGTTTCTAAATAGTAAAGATAGAAAATATAATGATGACAAGAATAAAGACTTTAATGTTATGGATAGGATTGCTCTTAAGCCTTGCATCATGTAAGGACTCTTTAGAGGCAATTACTCTCGGTGGGGACGAACTCCCTACCGAGGGAGTTACGC
>JAIJLI010000773.1 GCA_022722495.1 Dialister sp.
GAGCACTATGACGGCACCGAAGTGGATGGTTACTGGGACATGGGACTGACGCTCTATCGTCAGCTCGACGACCTACACCTCTTTGGCAAATCCCTGCGAGGCGTGAAGGTAAGGATGGATGTGAAGAACCTGCTGGCGAAGCAGTATGAACTCGTAGGGCATTATCCGATGCCTCGCCGCAGCTGGATGTTCAGCATCGGGTATAACTTCTAGATAGTAACAAATTAGATTCAAATATAAACAGAAAAAAGAAAAATGAAAAAGTATTTATTAGGTTTGGCGGTGCTCTTGATGGGCACTGCAGTGATGACATCATGCGATCCTGCCGAAGACTATCCTGAGACTTATCTCCAGGTGTATAGTACGGGCGCTTACGTTGTGAATTCTGGTAACATGTATAGCAAGATCGAGAGCTCTCTCACAGCCATCGACTATGCTTCAAGCACAGCTACACAGAATGTATTCAAGACTGCTAACGGTCGTTCGCTCGGTAATACTGCCAATGATGGCATCGTATATGGCAACAAGATTTATCTCGCCGTAGATCAGAGCAACACCATCGAGGTAATCGACAAGAAAACCAAGCAGAGTATCAAGCAAATCAAGACCACAGAGTTGCTGGGCAATGCCGAGGGCGCCGAGCCTCGCCATATTATCGCTGATGGTGGCAAGGTTTATTTTACCACATACGGTGGATATGTGGCTGCCGTGGACACCACAAGCTTTGCTCTTCAAAAGAAGTGGCAGGTGGGCAGCTATCCTGAGAGCTTGGTCATCGGCAATGGCAATCTCTATGTAGCTAACAGCAACTACGGTTATGGTGGTGGCAACATCTCTTGCATCAATCTTTCCAACGACAATGTTGAGACTAAGAATATCGAGGGCGTGAACAATCCTACCAGCATCTATTATGCATCTAATGTTTTGTATGTTCTCGACAACCCAGTATATGGACCTGCTCCTGACTATGTGACCACTGGCGAGAATGCCCTACGTGCAGTGAGTTTCGCCGAGGGCAAGTC
>JAIJLI010000774.1 GCA_022722495.1 Dialister sp.
GTTATTATCAAACAGGGTAATCACAGAAGACTCGTGGAAGTGAGCTGTATAATCCTCGCTGTAAACAGAATCTCTGGAAGTAATGTCCTGGGTAAAATACCAGTTACTTGCGTCTGGACTAGTAACCCATCCGTAAGCCTCTCCAGAAGCTGCATTGGTAGGAGTATCGCCTATACGCATAGGAGCATTACCGACTGTTGCCAAGCCAGCCTGGCGCATCTGATAAGCACTGTTGCTGCAATCCACCATACCAGGCACAGAAACCAGGCGATGAATATCAACATTCTTAAACTTCTTGGCAAACGATGCCTTGCTAGAGGCCATCGCTGCAGTGCCGCTTGCTCCCAGGAGCAAAGTGAGGCAAAGTGTAGATAAAAATCTCATAATAAAAACTTATTAAGTTTATTTGATGATAGATGATTTACGATATGACTGCCATGCAGAAAGCTTGGTAGCAAAACTGCTGGTAGATGGGGCCAACTGGCGAGCCAATGCCGGAGCCTGACGCTTGACAGAAGTAGTTTCTGTCTTTGGAACAGACATTATATATGGCTGTACCATCCAACAGAAGTCTGTGAGATAATTAGACTCTGAAGCACTCTTCGCCTTGAATACCTGCAAGATCATGGCAAGGAAATTACCCGTCTTTTTATTGATTGTATAAGCGGTACCGCCAAAGAATCCGTAGGTGTGATACTGCTCACTATATTTGAAAGTGGCAGAAAGAAGACCAGACTCTGAGCCCATATAGGCATGACCTTCCGTATCGAGGAAGGTATCATAGATATAGTACTTACCAAACTTACCCAGATACTGGCTGCTGCGGGTCTCCACACTGCCTGTTTCCTCGTTGATAGAAACAGGGAATACCAGTCCCATTTCAGGAATAGCAAGTTCGGTACGGCTCAATGTGGCACGAACAGTATGGAGTTCCAGCTTAGTATCCTCATTAAAGTCGTAATAAGCAAACACGTATTCTCCGGCAATGTCCTTATCGAAATCAAACTGCTTC
>JAIJLI010000077.1 GCA_022722495.1 Dialister sp.
TGCGACAAAAAAATAAAGGAAATCAGATAAAAGTAGAACGTTTTACGACTTCGTTGTATTTTTGTCGCAAATAGGTTCAATTGGTTTATTATTCTGTCGTATGATGTATGCTCTGAGCAAACAAAATATATAGAAGGTATACTATAAAGTTTTTTGCTTCAATATGTTATAAGTATTTATAGAAATGTTATTGCGACAAAATTATTGGTTGAATTAGGTCGGAATAGCAGTTAACTCTTGAATTTGCATGTTGTGCGTGAGGATTATGACTTATATTAGAAAGAATAAGAAGACCTTGATATAACACCATCTAACATAAAGATACATTTATTAACGCGCAAAAAAATCTGTTCTTTCTTTATATGGCCTGGCTTTCAAAAACTTTCCCTCCATGAAGCTGGGAGTTTACCTTTTCTGCATCATAACTGAGGAAGAAACACCACTATAAGTCCTTCTGCCAGTCTGCTCTTTTTTTAATCTCTTTTTTTGGCTTATTCTTTTCAGTATCTGTAACTAACTGATTTATAATATCTCCCTTTAGCTACCTGCGACATAATTATAAGATGATACGACAAAAATATAAATCCATCTGCGACATAATTATAAATCTTAGGTGCTTTGTTGCGACAAAATTATAAGGGTATAATATGAATCTAGATTAACTTTTTTTGCATATAAGATGTTTTGTTAGGATAGATGTGATTACTAGAAGTGATATATTAGAGTAATCATTGTCCAATTAAATAATAGAAATATTCATATATCTATCTGGTAATCTGAATTTAGCAGGTATATTTTAATGAAACGAACTTGAATTGTTTGGCTCAAACTGTTCTTCTTTTGTCTTTAAAATGGCTTTGCTTACTATATATTATTTCGCATTAATAGTATTCTTCAGGATTGCTTCGATTTCGCATCTTTATAAAAATGTCGCACCATTAGAATGAGGATGATTAATTTATGTCCATATAATAACATCATCTAACATAAAGATACATTTATTAACGCGCAAAAAAGTCTGTTCTTTCTTTATATGGCTTGGCTTTCAAAAACTTTCTCCCCATGAAGCTGGAAGTTTCCTCTTTCTTCATCATAACGGAAGAAGAAACACCACTATAAGTCTTCTTGCCAGTCTGCTCTTTTTTAAGTCTCTTTTTTTGGCTTATTTTTTTCAGTATCTGTAACTAACTGATTTATAATATCTCCCTTTAGCTACCTGCGACATAATTATAAGATGATGCGACAAAAATATAAACCCATCTGCGACATAATTATAAATCTTAGGTGCTTTGTTGCGACAAAATTATAAAGATATGGGATTTGTGGCAATTAACAGATTTTTTATCTCTCCTTCTCCTGTAGTATTGGTTCTGGACCTTTTCCTCTGTACTCCATATAGGCATTCTTGAGTTTGCTGCGACAAAATTATAAGGAATAAATGCCTTCATGGCCTTGTAGAATCCTAAGACAAGTTTGGTGATATGAGAAGAGATAGGTACAGGGGGGGCAAATCAAGAGAAAGCCTTCTTTTTCTTGATTTGTATGGGAGACCAGGCTCTTGGATGATTTGCAATGAAACTTTCCTCGGTAAAATTGCAACAACGTCTTAAATCGCAGAAAAATGCCCTTTTTCCTTTTTAGTAGTGTGAAAATGAAGAGAGGGGAGAAGTTGTCTTTGCTATTATGTGATAGATGGAAAAAGAGAAGTATTACCCAAAATATTATGGTGTAGCACTTCTCTTCTTTCTCTTGACCTTCCAGCAACAGAGGACTCTTCTACGTTTCCGATTCTAGGCTAGAAATTGTAAGGCAAAAATCTAGTTCTCTGTATTTTGTGGAACGATTTCTTCATGCAGCCTGTTATGAACTGTGAAAAAATCATTCATTAACTTTATCTATTATGTCTTTCCATTTTTCAGGAGAGTAAGCTGTAATAACTGTAAGAACTGAGACGCCAAGAACAAAAAGTAACATCATATGAATACTCGTTTTCCGTGTGAACCCACGACAGACCTGCTGCAATTAGTAATTTAAAAATATTATTCCCTTTCCCCAAATCCCGAAGATTAAAAGGTGATAGGCTTTTTACGTGCAAGCAAATACGATAAATACGAGTAAACATGATGCAAGGAATTTCTGTATTTTTTTTCGGTAGCCATCGGCTGCTTAGACAAAAAATCAGAAATAACCTTCAGGTGGTACTTGCAGGTTTACGTTTATCGTAACTTTGCAAAGTAAAAACCTGGCTCCTTGATATTGGACATGGGAGCGATAGGAGATGGAAAGAATCATCGTTGCTGTAGGTAAGGAGTCTATATTCGCGATACCCATAAAGAAGTTACTATGAAGACCACCCGTTGCTGTGACTCCGGAAGTGGTATCAATGGCTTTCACCTGGATGATCATGAAAACAAATGCTATTTTCAGTTGAATTCTATCAGAAATCTCTAGTTTAGGCAAAAAATGATGACGGTGTGAATAAAAAATACACACCATAGCAATATCTTTGCAGGCGAAACGTTATCAAAACATTAAATGCAATATACAAGTATGGCATTGAATCAAACCAACAAGCTCGTGTGGATTGTGGAGACCATCTATCGAGTGCATAAGATTTCCTTCGAGGAACTGAACCGCCGCTGGATGGACAATGTGGATTTGAGCGGAGGCGAGGAGATGTTGAAGCGTACCTTCCACAAGTGGAATATCTTCGACACCTTTGGCTTGTCGATAGAATGCGAAAAGACAGCTCCTCATTCAATAAAGATAATCAATAAGTACACGTTATGAAAGATTTTGCTGCAATAGACTTTGAAACAGCTAATAATGTGCGTTCATCAGTCTGCTCCGTGGGCATCGTCATAGTTCGTGACGGCGAGATAGTGGACAAATTCTACTCACTCATCAAGCCCGAACCGGAGTATTACAACTATTGGTGTAGCCAGGTGCATGGCTTGTGCACTGCGGATACAGAAGATGCGCCCATCTTCCCCGAAGTTTGGAAACAGATAGAGCCAAAGATAACCGGTCTCCCTCTCGTAGCTCACAACAAGGCGTTCGACGAGAGCTGCCTGAAAGCGGTCTTCCGTATCTATCAGATGGACTATCCCGGTTATCCGTTCTACTGTACCTGTGTGGCTTCACGCCGAGTCTGGCCACAAGGTAGTCATACTCTTGATGTAATTGCAGCCCGCTGCGGTTATGATTTGTCAAACCATCATCATGCCTTGGCCGACGCAGAAGCCTGCGCAGCCATTGCACTTGAGATCCTATAAACTTCATATAAATATGGACACTATGAAATATAATCATAAGGAACTGCCGTTAGTTCCGTTCTCTGAACTGAAGGGGAAGACCTATGTTATTCCCTATCAGCAACGAGGCTACAAGTGGACTTCATCAAATGTTGAAGAACTCTTGTGTGACCTAAGAGAGTTTATTGAGGATGCTAATCCCCAAAAATGCATCTATTGTCTCCAACCTTTGGCTATTGTTTCTGCGGGAGACAACAGATATACAGTATTAGATGGACAACAGAGACTTACTACGTTGTATCTTTTGTATAAGTACTTATATGGAGAGTCTCCATATGAGTTTGATTATGAAAGGGACATAGATGATGATATCACTATGCCAAGGACAACGTTTTTAGCAACTGTTGAGTCTATTAGCGAAGAACAAGCTTCTGCAAAAATAGATTTCTTCTATATTCATAATGCCTACAAGCACATAGGTAAGGTCTTTATGGATTGGGCTAAGCAATCGGCTAATAGTATTGAAGTAACTGCTGTCAAAGTTGAACTTGCTAAACATATCAATATGTTCAAGACATTACTTGAAGGAAACGGGGGAAGTCTCTTAATGTGATATGGTACGAGGTAGTTGGTGACAAAGAAAAGCAACATGAAATTTTCTCTAACCTCAATAGCGGCAAGATACATCTTACCAATACAGAGCTTATAAAGGCTTTACTTCTCAATAGTGTTTCAGGATTACCCGGTAAGGAACGGAATGAAGCTGCAGCAATATTCGAACAAATTGAACGATACATGCAGAATGACAACTTTTGGTACATGTTTAATGCTTCTGAGTTGCGCAATGGTCAAACTCGGATGGACTTTCTGTTCAATCTCGTGGCTAATTGTAAGCAGAGCGACTATGAGATAGATGCAAGATGGTCGTTCCGTAACTACTTCTCTAAACCTGAAAAGGGATCCTTGTCTGATAAATGGAAGCAAGTAAGGCATACCTTCCTTCGCCTAAAGGATATGTATGATGATATATATTGTTATCACTACATAGTTTTCCTTACCTACAATTCCAACGACAATACGCTGAACAGTACAAAGGAATTTCTTGCCCTGAGTAGAAAATCTACTCATTCTGAGTTTGTAGAAAAGTTGAAACAGGAAATAAAGTCTATTCTAAGGAAGAGACATGACAAGATCACGGACTATACTTACGATAAATCTAAAAAGAAAGATTTACGATTATTGTTTGTGATGCATAACGTGGAGACAATACTCCAGAAATATGCTTCTTTGAATGGCAACGATAAGCTACAATTGCAAAACGGTTTCGAACGTTTTCCCTTTGAACTCCTCCACAAGCAGAATTGGGATATTGAACATATAGCATCCAATACCGATGCTGATTTCAAAAATTCAGAAGACAGAGAGTCTTGGCTGGAAAGTATCAAGGCTGATTTGGGCGAAAAATACCCTACCGACCTGGTGGGTGATCTTGAGTTACGTTATAACAAGACCAAGAAGAAAGATGACTTCAATGTCTTGTATAAGAAAATTATGTGCATAGTTGATGATGACATTGCAGATGTGATAAAAGAGGATGGAAAAGATGTTAAAGACAAAATGCAGGTAGGAAATATTACCTTATTGGATAGTCACACAAATAGAAGTTATCACAACGCTTTGTTTCCCAGAAAACGCAGATATGTTATTGTTGCAAATGGACTTATGGATATAGAGGATAATTACGAAAAGAACATTTCCAAACTTTATATTCCACCATGCACATTGGCTGTATTTACCAAGGCATACAACAAGGGAGCGGATTTGACCTTGAATGCCTGGACACAAAGCGATGCCGATGCATATGTCGCTGACATGGAACAGAAATTGAGTTTTTACTACAAAAATGATTGAATACAATGAATTTTATAGAATCTTTCAACAATAAGACCATTCTCATACCTCTTCTGCAGCGTGACTATGTTCAGGGCAGTGAAAAATCTGCAGTTATCAGTCCATTCCTTGATGCATTGTTAGAGAAGGATTGTGACCTGAACTATATCTATGGTTACGAAAAAGATGGATGTTTTGTCCCTGTTGATGGGCAGCAGAGATTGACAACACTTTGGTTGCTCTATCTCTATCTTCATGCTTACAAAAAGCGGACAGGACAATATAGGGTACATATGAAATTCGCATCAAGGGAGTATGCTAATGATTTCTGCGAACGTATTGCAGAACATCTGGAGGAGCTATTGCCCAAATCTTCTGCCTACAAGACGCTGGATGAAGCAATCAAGGATCAAAACTGGTTTATCCGGTCTTGGAGCAAGAATGCTACAGTCCGCAATATGCTCAGCACATTGAAACTTATTCATCGAAAGGTAAATGAGCACAATATTGATGTTATATGGATGCGACTCGTCGAGACAGAATCTCCAAGCATTACTTTCGCTTTCCTGCAAATGGATGAGAGTTATGGACTTGATGATGACGTTTATATAAAGATGAATGGACGTGGCCGTAAACTGTCTGCCTTTGAAAATCTGAAATCATGGATGGATAGTAAGGTTTCCAATCGTCCGTATGCCTAGGAATGGAGAACAGAAATGGACAACACTTGGACAGATATGTTCTGGCAGAATCGCAACTTGGAGCAAGAACATCCAGAGGAAATTGATGACGAGCAATTGTTCTTCTTCTATAATTTGCTTATTTTGTATCATATAAAAACTGGTGAATTGCTCCAAACTGTCACCAAAATGAAAGTAGATAATCCTTATCTGTTTGAGGAAATGCAAGATTTCTTTGAGATAGAAGCAAATGCTGGAGACCAAGCCATTACAGATAAGATTATAGACAGGCTACAGAAAGCTGGCAATATTCCTTTGTTATGGATAGACAGGCTGTGCCTCATGCCGGATGCCTTCTTTGATTTTGCAATCAATAGCATTCGTAAAATAGTAGAACTCTCAAAGACATTCAATTCTTCAGACTTATATATTGGAGAAGAGAAGGCTGGCAACACGACCAAGACTTATAGTATAAGTATGTGTGAAGGGGCTATAGGCAGAACCTTACCTCTTTTCTATGCGCTATTGTCTTATAAACAAGGAGGAACAACTCTCTATGACTGGATGCGCGTGATGAGAAATCTCATACTGAATACTTCTGTTAACAGAGAAGACCTACCATCTTTGATGTTAGCAATGGATGACTTTGGTACTCATTGCAGCAAAGAGAATATCTATTTACTTCTGGGGAAATCAGAGTCTATGGATATACTGAAAGGATTTAAATCACGACAGATCGGTGAAGAAATATTGAAAGCAAGTCAATTGAATTATTACAATTCAATGACAATGTTGGAAAACGGCCGCTTCTTCAGTGGTCGTATAGGAGCACTTTTCAATATGCTTACTCTCAATCCGTCTGATATTCAAAGCTATTTGGACAAAGACAATGTAGAGGCATATACAAGAGTTTTGCTTGCGATATTTGATGGTAAGGAAGGTGGTTGCACTATGCAGTTTGATGACAAAGATCACTTGCTGCGTAGAGCACTGATGACATTCAGACCGTATAAATTCGGTATGAAAATGAATGGCTATTGGTGTTTTTGTCAAGGACTTGATGAGTGGAGAGACTACGTAAATACTACAGAAGAAAGCCGTAATGCACTTTATGGTCTTTTGAAGGAAGTATTGGTTCCTGCCCAAAAGTCAGGTCAAGATTTAAAACAAGCCATTTCTGACCATGTGGAAGCTATTTCATGCAAATATGAACGACTTCTCTTATCGCCTGATGAAAATTCATACCGTTATCATTTCATTCACCATCCAGGTGTTTGGGATTATATGAGAACTAAGCGATGCATGTGGACAGATAATAATAATTATGACATAGAACTCAAGACGAGCAACGGAAACAATAGTGACCGTATGGAGTTGAGAACGTATGCTCTGTTTCTTGACTATAGTCATAACGATAACTTCAAGTGTGATTGTACTAATTGGATGGTGGGTATATGGCCCACGGGCAGATCGTGTATGTACTTTGAACGTGATTGCACTTTTGAACAGAAGAAATATAAAGTCGCCATTGATGTCTATTTCTTTGACCAACAAGTACAACGCAAATGCGAAGATAACTATGCCTTCGACCTATTCATCAGGTCCCAGCATCCTGATGCTTTATCAGAAGAAGAATGGTTGGCTTTTGTAGAAGAAGACTACCAGGCTAATATGGGATTGTTCGGTAAGCTTCTTCCTGAACTTATGAATATTCTCGAACGCAAATCAGATGGACGACTTTGTAGTAAGTCGATCTATTCCAGAAACGCGATTAAAGAGATTCTGAAACATACAATGCAGGGCATAAACCATTCCTTAGAAAGCAATGAAGATGAAGGATGAGATTCTTAACGGATAAAGGATTCGGTAATTTTTTTTGGAGGGTGTGTCATAAGTCTATGGCGCACCCTCTTTTATATTATTTATTGTATAATCCTAGAAGTATCGTAGCCTATTCCAAAAAGGGAATCATATAATATCGTCTGCAAATTTTACTTTTTCCGATCTTTTCTATTATAAACAGGCAGGAAGTTCACAAAAGGGCATAGTTATCCCTGACGATAAAAAAAACAAAATTGAGTTTTATCGTTTTATACCCAAATATTTCT
>JAIJLI010000775.1 GCA_022722495.1 Dialister sp.
GCATATCCCTTGGAATGAAAATAAGCTAAGAGTCCGGTCACGATGGTCGTCTTTCCGACACCGCTGTTCGTACCGGCGATCACAATCCTTGGACGAGCGATAGATTCCATATTTATTTATCCTTTTTGGCAATGATGGTAGACAGATAATTGGGCTTATAATCTGCCGGAAGTCCGCCGATATCACGAATGACGATCTCATCAGGAAGTCCTGCGCGCGATACCATGACAGAACGCTCAAGCATGTGATGCTTTCTAAGCTCTTCCTGCACGAAAGCAAAGCTCTTGTATACTTTCATGATCACCGCATTATCGCAGGCAGCCAGTGCCTGATCAAATTTCTTCGGGTCGCAGGTCGCCGGAATGATGAGAACATTTTCCTCCCATTCTGTCACAGGCAGCCCGATATAGGATGCAATGCCGAGAAAAGCAGGGATCCCCGGAATCGTCTCGACTTCATATTCTTCAGAATCTTTGAACTCATTGAAAATATACATATATGTGCTGTAGAGCATCGGATCACCCAGAGTCAGGAAAACCAGATTCTTCCCTTCGTCCAATTTTTCCTGAATCAGCTTGCGGTTGATTTCCCACTGCTTATTCACAGCCTCCATGTCAGTATTCATCTGGAAGACCATCGGGAAAATTTCAACGGTATCCGGGATATAGGGCTTTGCGATATTAAAAGCAACAGACCCTTCCTTTTTCTCCGTCTTTGGTGTGATGATCATATCTGCCTGCTCGATAGCTTCGACCGCCTTGACAGTCAGAAGTTTTGAATCTCCCGGACCTACACCGATGCCATATAATTTACCTTTTTTCATCATAAACCTCCTCAAAATGATTATGAAACAGTTATAGGGAAAGGGTTCCCCTTAAAAATTGCTGTTATGCACCGTTTTATTGTACCATATTTTGTTAGAAATTGATATGAAAGCGCACAGAGGCTCGCGAATTGTCAAGTTCTGCAGAATATAGAAACTTCATGGCTGCCCGATTCCGCTTGTGTAT
>JAIJLI010000776.1 GCA_022722495.1 Dialister sp.
CCTCTTTGTTCTAGTAAATCGAGACATTCGGTATATATCGTGCCACGATGTCTAGGGTCTTTTATTGTCACAACGACAACAACGTCTTGCGAAAGAACTTCTCCGTCTCTCTCCAAAGCTTGTTCAGCTGCATCACGGTAGAGTCCATTGAGTTTCAAAGCCCATTTTCTGTTTCCTCCCAATGCCTTTTTCCTGTTAGTGTCAGTCATCTTGGAAAGATCAACATAATACTTCTTGATAGGTTGATATTTATCTCCCTGTTCAATCAGCATACGTTCTTCTGCGAACTCCTTTTTGAAAGCTTTTGAGCTATAAATCGATGCTTTGAGTACATTAACGGCATCTTTGGATGTTCTTGACTCATTGCGCATCATACCTTCGCCCAATTGAACATGTTCAACATGGTCATAAGTTTCCAGAAGAACATCCACTTGACTTTGGCAATACTCACACCCCTGCCCCGCATTAATTACAGGATTCACAGCCATCGACAATGTAATTTCACCGATAAAATAACCGTTTTCAACCAAACTTTGTGGGTATGGAAAATCCAAAGAAACAATATTTGTTCCTTTCTGTAAAGTCTGATGAAAAACCATAGTGCACTCATCAGCATCGTTGTTAAGCATATCTGTAATAACAGATGGCAAACCGAACCCCATTTCCCTGCGAAGTTCTTCTGGCGTTTTCGATAAACCTACAGGGTAATCAGAGTTGTGAACAAGCAATGCTTTCAAAAGCAAGGGATTGCATTCACCTCCAATCATCTGATTAAGATTTGCAGCCAAAGCTGTAATTCTTGGAGTAGAAAAACTAGTTCCACTCCAAAGGCGAAACTGTCTTCCCCATTCTGAAAACAGGGACAGATGTGTATCCATATTGCCGCCATAGTGCACCAAATCTGGCTTTACTGCATTTTCAACACCAGGACCAATACGAGAAAAAGGACTTCTGTCATTTTCGTCAGCATCATTATTGGTAGTTTTCTTATGAGCTATAGACCCTACAAC
>JAIJLI010000777.1 GCA_022722495.1 Dialister sp.
AGTTTGCTGGCAGGCGAATCCTTCATCACACTGTCAATCTGCAATGGGATATACACCTCAACGAATCGAGGGCTCTCCTTGATCATGCTCAGCATATCGAGATCGCCAGGCAGATTCAAGCTCATCGGCTTACCGCCACGAATGATATCCACACGAGTGGCTGTAGAGAGATCGCGATACATATCGCCATCATAGGTCTTGAACTCGCCCTTGTCGGTACCAACCAGGATATCGTGATCCTGGAAGCCCAAAGCCTTGGCCTCTGTATTGAACTTCATTCCCTGGGTCATGTGCTTGGTAGCCACATAGTCGTCACCCCAATGGAAAAGAATCATGGAATAGATGAAGAGCGCCAGCAAAAAGTTGACCAGCACACCACCTATCATGATCAGCATTCGCTGCCAGGCAGGTTTGCTTCGGAACTCGTATGGCTGCATAGGCTGCTTGAGCTGCTCGGTATCGAAACTCTCATCTATCATACCCGAAATCTTGCAATATCCACCCAATGGCAGCCATCCCAAACCATAAGTGGTATCAGAGTTCTTTGGCTTGAACTCGAAAAGGTGGAACCATGGATCGAAGAACAGATAGAACTTCTCCACTCTTACACCAAAGAGCTTGGAGAAGAAAAAGTGTCCGCCCTCATGGAGCAGCACCAGGATGGAAAGCGATAGCATCAACTGCAACGCTTTGATCAAAAATACTTCCATTTATTTACTTTGAACTGTGAACCTTGAACTTTGAACTTGATGATTAGTCCTATATTCTGCGTTCATTTTTAACTATTAACTATTAATTATTAACCATTAACTTTCATCAACTCTGCGGCAATGCGGCGCGCCTCGGCATCAGTCTGCAGATAGACATCGAGATCAGGATTGCTGTCGAAAGTGGCCTTTGCCATCGTCTCCTCGATGATATCCGCCATCTGCAGGAAACCACACTCTCCCTTGCGGAAGCCGGCATTTACTATCTCATTGGCAGCATTCACGATGCACGACAT
>JAIJLI010000078.1 GCA_022722495.1 Dialister sp.
GTATTGGTATCAAATCATAGTATTGATAAAGAAGAATTTGTGTTTGCTGACAATACAATTAACTTAAGGAATAAAGTTGCAAGAGTTCTCAGAAATTATGCAGCTCTTGAAAAATCCCAAAATAAAGACAGCGTAATACTTTAATATATACACAGCCATCGAATACAGTTGCATTCGATGGCTTTTTTATGGTATTTTTATAGCTTTTCAGCTATTCTTATCTTTGCAGAAAACTATAATAAATATCATTTATGGCAAACAGTACACAAACATTCATAGGCCGGGTTCTGCTTGATGACAAACAAGCAAAACAGACTATCGCATTGCTTGAAAAGCAGCTCGAACAAGTTAAGCAAAAAAAGACTGATGCATTCAAAAAAGGAGATGACACCAAGGCTTTCGATAAAGAGATAAATCGAATAAATGCTTCACTCAAGACATTGCGAACCAACCAAGAGCAGGTGAATAGAACATTCAACAATCTTTCTTCTGCCTCATATAAAGAATTGTCTGTTGTAATGAAAACAGTACAAAAGCAGCTACGCTCAGGAGCTGTCGAGCGTAATTCTGAGGAATGGAAAAAGCTTCAGCAAAAGCTCAAAGAGGTTAAGCGAGAAATGAATGCCATCAATAGCGAGTCAAAAGAAACAACAAGTCTTTGGTCTCGTTTCGTTAACGTGCTCAATACCAACTGGGGAGCTGTATCGCAGATTATCGCTGCATACGCAGGACTCTCTATGACCATCCGAAAATGCGCCCAAGCCTATGCCGATATGGAGGAATCCATGGCAAACGTCCGCAAATATACAGGTCAGACCGATGAAGAGGTTCACCGGATGAACGAAGATTTCAAGCGAATGGACACCCGTACGGCTCGTGAGCAGCTCAATGAACTGGCTGGTTCTGCCGGTCGCCTGGGCATCACCAGTAAGGATATGATTGAAGAGTTTGTTGATGGAGCCGACAAGATTAACGTTGCGCTAGGCGATGACTTGGGAGAAGGAGCGGTTGACAAGATTGGCAAACTTGCTCAGATGTTCGGGGAAGATAAGACCAAAGGACTCCGTGGTGCAATGCTCGCCACTGGTTCTGCCGTCAACGAACTTGCACAGAATTCATCAGCCAATGCCGGATATATAGTCGATTTCACCGCCGATCTTTCCGGTGTAGGCATCCAGGCAGGCATGACTCAAGCACAACTGATGGGTCTCGCTTCTGCACTCGATCAGAATATGCAGGAAGAGGCAACCTCTGCTACTGTGTTCTCTCAGCTTATAACCAAGATGTATCAGGAACCGGCTAAATTCGCAAAGATTGCCGGTGTAGAAGTCACGAAGTTCTCAAACTTGATGAAGACCAATGCAAATGAGGGATTGATGACATTCCTTTCTGCCATGAAGTCTAGAGGTGGGTTTGCTGAAATGGCTCCTATGTTTGAAGAGATGCAGCTGAATGGTACTCGTGCCGTTGGCGTTCTCTCTGCAGTAGCTTCACACCTGGACCAGGTAAGAACTGCCCAGGATCTCGCTACCCAGTCATACGCTTCAGGCACAAGTGTCATCAATGAGTTCAATGTCCAGAACAATACTGTGCAAGCCCAGCTGGATAAGGCAAAGAAACGTTTTGAAGACCTCACAGTAGAACTGGGTGAACAGCTCATCCCAGTAACCAGATATGCCATCTCTACCCTGAGCATAGGCATACATGTGTTATCAACATTGATAACTTTTACGGTCACCCACGTCAAACAGCTCACAATAATAGGTTCCGCCATCGCTGTCTGCACGACTCTTTGGTATAAGGAAACCATCGCCATCAAGCTGAGAACAGCAGCCGCTGCAGCAAACGCTGCTGTGGATAAGGCTTATATCGCCACTACAACTCTTTTGCGCACAGCCATGGTTGCCCTAAAGGCTACATGGGCACTTCTGACAAAGGGGGTGCAAGGTTATATTATAGTAATGAGAGCAGCACGCTTGGCAAGTCTCACCAATCCATGGGCAGCTCTCGCAACCGTTCTCACAGTGGTAGGGGTTGCTGTCTATGGTACTGTGAAGGCATTTGCCTCGTATAATGAAACGCTTCGGAATAATACCCAGGAAGCCAAGAATAACAGGGCAGTTGCAGAACAGCAGGCCAGCCTGGCGAAAAAGGTTTCAGATGCAACCATCGATGAGAGAAACAAGATTGATATGCTCAATAAGATCATCCACTCCAATGCATATACCGTGAATGAGCGAAGAAGCGCCATCGCCAACCTGCAGAAGATTATCCCTAATTATCATGCCAGCATATCCAACGAAGGCAAGCTGTATAATGATAATATAGAGGTAATAACACAGTATATCAACAAGCTCAACGATGCAGCAATGGCAGAAGCCATTTATGAGAAGAAGGCAGAAATTAACAAAAAGAGATTGGAACTGAAGACGAGAGAAACCAGAATCAAGGGTTCGCTCAAAGCAGTTCAGGCAGAACGTGATGCTCATCCAGAAAGATATACATCGGAAAAGATCTTCCGCCCTTCTTTTGGTCCTGGTTCTGAAAGCTCATATTTCACTAAAGATAGCGAGGCTCTTAAAACAAACAAGAAACAGGAGAAGATCCACAAGAAGAGACTCAAGACTGTTCAAAGCGAAGAGAAGACCCTGGATGCTCAAGAAGCAGCACTCGACCTAACGATTAAGAATAATAAACAGATAAGAAAGGCCCTGACTACTGTCATAAAGAAGAACACAAAGATAAACAGCAGCAATGGTACAACAACATCATCTGTAGGTTCCGGCGGTCATTACACAACAGAGAAAGAGAGAAAAGCAGCAGAAAAGGAACGAAAGAAGCGTGAAGCTGCTGCACGTAAAGCAGAAATCAAACGAAAGGCAGACCTCAAAAAAGAACTGGATGATGCCAAGAAAAGTACCGAGGCTCAGCAGCTGGAAGCCACTACCCTCTACTCTACCGGTCAGATTCGCCTGGCAGAATACAACGACCGCATGGCGAAGATTAAGGAGCAGGGACTTCAGCAGCGCATGGACATCCTTCGCAAATATGGAGAGGCTGAGAGTGAGGAGTACAAGCGTCTGAATGCCCAGAAAGAGAAGATCTCTGCCGATTATGAGCGCAAGCAGACGCAAGACCTTCAGGACCTGGAGTACGACCGGCAAGTGGCAGAACAGGCCATCACTGCCGAATATTACAATAAGGACTCCGACCTCTATCATAACGAGAGTGCTATCAATGAGGCGCTTTTTCAACTCGACCAGACGTTTCTCAAAGAGAAACAGGCACTCTATCTGAAGTCCTCTGACGAGTACTGGCAGATAGCCAGAGAGATTGAGCGCAGTGAGCAGCAGCACCAGTATGACCGCCAAAAGCAATACGATGACACACTGATGCAGCTCAAGCAGGAGTATCTCACCCTCGGCAATGAACAGCAGATGCAGCTGGAGCTTGCAGGACTGGATGAGGTTCACAAGGCTGGTCTTGTAAGCGAAGAGGAGTATCAGCGCATGAAGATGGGCATCGCTAACAAGTATGCATCCTACAAGCCGGACGCCAAAGATCAGGCAAAAGACGATGCAACCACCGCTCTCGATACCGCCAAGAAGATGACCAGACAGAGCGATGACCGTAGCGGTTCGCTCGGATCAGATAATCTCGCCACCATTGCAGGAGGCGCCATTGCTGCCATCCAACAGCAGAAGATGGTTAATGATAATCTTCAGAAGCTTCGAGAAGAGGATAAGATCAGCGAACAGGCATACCAGGATGCCAAGAAACAAATGAATCAAGAGACCTATAAGAATATTGCAGCCATAGCAGGTGCAGCCTTCAGTAGTATCAGCAGCATGATGGGCGCAGCTTCAGCCTACTCGCAGGCGTGCTCCGACCTAGAAGTGGCAAAGATTCAGGCTAACTACGACAAGCAGATTTCTGCTGCTGGTAATAATTCGGCCAAGAAGAAGCGCCTGGAAGCGAAACGAGACAAGGAGATTTCTGCGGCAAAGACTAAAGCCAACAAGAAGGCGATGAAGATAGAGATTGCTCAAGCAGTCGCTTCTACCGCTATGTCGGCTATCAATGCCTACTCTTCAGCTGCAGCAATCCCTACAGTGGGCTACATCATCGCCCCTATAGCCGCCGGACTCGCTACTGCTGCCGGTATGCTTCAGATTGCCACAATAAAAAAACAGCATCAGGCAGAGGCAGCAGGATATTATGAGGGCGGTTTCACTGGTCCCGGTCATTGGAAGAAAGAAGCTGGCGTGGTTCATGCAGGCGAGTTCGTGGCGAATCATAACGCTGTGAATAATCCTCAGCTCCTTCCTGCCCTTCGGCTCATCGATGCAGCACAGCGCAATAATACCGTGGCATCGCTCACAGCCCAAGACGTAAGTCGTGCAATGGGAACTGGCAGCGCTGCCGTTGTTGCACCTGTTGTCAATGTTAATGCAGACAACGAACAGGTAGGTGCATCTCTCGATAACGTGAGTTCAACCATTGAAAGGCTCAATGAACAGCTCAACCTGGGCATCAAATCATACGTGGTCATTACGGGTCCAGATGGTTTCGACCGCAAATGGAGTCAATACAAGAAAATGAAATCAAACAAATAGTCTATGATTACATGTGTTATTAATGGTATGGCAGCCTATCCGGCTGCCAGCCAATCCATCAAGTTAACATACGCCAACCAGTACGTCACGGACGATGGAGAATATTCATACGACATTAACTTTCCGATGTCGATTATGGATAACCGTAGAGTTTTCCACAATGTTAGCCGCTTCGATGTATCTAAGGTTACCCAGAAGTTTAATGACTGCAAACTGTACGTGAGCGGTCGTTTGATTCTATCGGGTGTAGGAACCATCATCAGCGTAACGGAGGCTGAAATAAAACTGCAGATTGTGGGCGGAAAATCCCGCATCAAGTATAATGACAGGATGACCAAGCATTATATCGATGAAATCGCAACATTTGGCACAGCTGACAAACCTGGTTATACTGTCGACAAGGGCTGGTCTCAGGGATTTAAAAACCTTCAAAAGATCAATGACATCTATAGACTTGATGAAGATAAGTCGAAGTTCATGGGAGTAGAAGGTAAATGGTGTTTCGTACCTGTACGGGACGAAACAAATGATATGATTGCTAATTTTGTTGGAGTGGATAAAACTAAGCAGTTCATCGGCTACAATGCGCCATTTGTCATGAACTTGGCTGTTCAGCCCAACCTGATGTACATATTTCGCAAGGTGGTGGAGTACGAAGGATATAAGCTCAAGCGCAATGACTTTGACTGCAAACCATGGAATCTCCTGTATATTGCTTCAGCTTACAAGACCAGAGAACTCCGTAAAGCACTACCTCATTGGTCAAGCTATACCTTTATAGAGGAATTCCGCAAGCTGTTCAATGCCACCATCGTCTTTGATGATATCAGGAAGACCTGCTCTGTTATCAATGCATCAGAACTGACAACCGCAGATTCTGTAGAGATCGAGCCTTTGGATGAATACACTACGGATTACGATGAGGATGGCTCCTTCTCCACGTCATCTACAGCAAATCTGGAGTATAATCTGGGTGATTCTGCAAACAGAGATAACTATGAAGTTATTTCAAAAAAAGTCTTCGAGAATTTTAAAATAGTCCATAGTACAGGTACCTGGGAGCCGCAAAATCAGTTCAAAGGGACAACACAGTCATGGTCTGAAAAACAAAAAAGACAGACTATCATTGAGTGTAATGGTAGTTACTACATATATGTAGAGAATGAGGACGGTTCGAAAACATGGCAGCTGGCAGGCGTTTGGTCACCATTAATCAGGGGCAGTTCTTCTGATGATTATGTTGATATTAACATATCTCCTGCAGCACAAGTTGTAGAAGATATCAATTTCAAAACAGCAGTCATAGGCGAAGATAATTACTACGAGAAGCGATGCCTTCTTTCAATACCTAATGATAAGGAGCCGGATTCAAAGGAGTGCGATGTTGATGATGACGGCTACAGCTACACATCCGTGCAGGATGCGATAGACGATGAGTCAACACTCGACAAATCCGAAGATGATCAGGAATGCATGAATATATTCTTCATTATTCCAGGAGAAGTACAAGATGACAACAAATTTAGTTGGGTTAGAGCGAAGTCTAGGTGGCCAAAATTCAAAACCGACTACCGAATAAATAAAGAATATTGTGGTAGTACCGAAGGAGGGTTTGGTGGGAACAGAGGAGGTACATTTAAAGAAAAGTATCCTTACTCTCTGTCGATTTGTACGAAATCGACTAATGATGTTGTTACTCTAGGCTGCTTACATGATAACGGTCTCAAGATCGACAACAAGAACTGTCTCCAGGTTAAGTTCAAAAGCGAAGTCATCCCTGATCCTTCCAACACCTACATCATACATAACAAGAAATATGTATGCGAAAAAATCGAGTTGGAAGTCAAGGATGACCAGATAGAGCCAATCTTCGTTGGCTACTTTTACATGATGTCGTAATCTCCGAGGAGACTAAAGCCCACCTTTAAAGTGCTTAGTCTCCTCGTTTACTTTCATCTGATTCTTGATATAGCGATTAGTCACAGATATATCAGAGTGTCGTGCCTGCTCCTTAGCAACAACTATACCTTGAGCATTGGCCAAGTCTCTAATGCCGGTATCTTTCAAACTGTAGAACTGATACTCCTTAGGAAAGCCTATGGCATCACGCATCTTGCCCCACTCTACTCGCAACTGATTATAAGCCGCTCTCTTTTCACCAGGTTTCAGACTCTTTCCGAAAATGTAGCAATGGCTAGGATGCTCGAAGATCTTCAGTTCTATCATCAGCTTCAGGATTTCATCATTAAGGGCAACCATTCCGTCCTTGCGGTTCTTACTGATGGCAGAACTGATAAAGACAGTCTGATTCTTGATAGATACATCTCCGATCTTTATCTGGGTCAACTCATTCGGACGGATGAAAGTATAATACTCAAAGAGACAAGCCAGAAGGAAATGCTTGTCATGAGTATAGAGATAATCCTTCATCTTCTTGAGAGCTCCAGGAGTCAATGGATTCCGGAACTTCTCTGTTTGCGCAATATTGCGAATATCGATGGCAGGATTCTCGGAAATATACTTTCGATCCATCAGCCAAGTACCGAACGAGACAAACCAGGAACGATAGTTATTCCTGGTTGTAGCTGATACATCACGATCATACATCAGATGATCCAGGAAGTCAATGGCAAAGGCTCGGTCTATCTGATAAGCATATTTGATACTCCTACACTCCTCTATGAAGGTTTCGAGCATCTTGAGGCGGCTGAGATAGTCAATAGAGGTCTTTTCCTTCATCGACTTTTTATTAGTCATTGACTTAATATAATCTCTATATCTACTAAAAATTATTGGTATTTCCGTAAATTGGCGCGACTGGTCAGCATTCACCCATGGGTTCCATCCTGCTGTCAATTTCGCAGTAATATTGTGAATAAGAAGACTGCCCATCATACGCTTTTTATGATCAGACTTATACTTGTTGAGCATATACTTCTTGCGCTTCATTACACCGGAAACTGGGTCACGAGCATAAAAGTCAACATACCAGTACCCGCCCTTGGTATGCAACACAGGAAGCGTGAATCCTACTATTTCACGCGAACTCAAAAAATCGATTTCTTTTGCATTCATTTTTTTTCATTGTCCGTTTTACTGGCCAATGATATTAAACATCTGCTAAATCTAAAAAGTCCCGTTTCTAAAACGGAAAATCGGATAAGAATGTTGAAACCAACTTCTTACCCGATCATTGTTGCGGCGGCAGGACTCGAACATGCGACCTCCAGGTTATGAGCCTGGCGAGCTACCAACTGCTCCACACCGCGATAT
>JAIJLI010000778.1 GCA_022722495.1 Dialister sp.
GTGACAGCATCGTCGGTGAATCCACCATTCACAAGGACGACTTCATGGGTCTTGTCAAAGGTTGTGAAGTCATCTCCGTACCGGAGCTCTCCGACTGCTTCATGCAGGTACTTGGTGAACTTATTGATGAAGATACCGAGATCGTCACCATTTACTACGGAAAAGACCTTTCGGAAGAAGACTGTCAGAAAGAGATCGAGAAGGCAGAAAAAGCCTACCCGAATGTCACCTTTGAGATGTATGAAGGCGACCAGCCGCTGTATCCGATGTTTATCGCAGCAGAATAAGGAACATGAAAAGCAGAGCGAGTGCTCTGCTTTTTTTATGGGAATGATGAGGTTCTTTACACAAACACTGAATACTTCTGACTCTGCGATTGAATCAGCGTTTCTTCAGGTTATCAGGATTTGAAGGGATAACGCACAGCAATCGGAAAGTGCGCATCGGCTGCTTATGTCGGTCCTCCAGTATCATAAGTCAATAAAATCTCTTGACATTAGTGGGAAATAAGAATATCCTATGAAAAGGTTAGTAAGTGATATTTACAGGGGAATCCGGTGAGACTCCGGAACTGTTCCGCAACTGTATAGGGAGTTTTCTCATGGCAGTTCCTTCGCACGGACATGGGAGAGCAGGGAACCAAGTCAGAGCGCCTGAAAGATGTAGTCTGAACGTAAGCCATCGAGAGAGTGGCCGCAGGATCTTGGGATGGAGAAGTCCATCCTGACTTCGTGCGGCTTTTTTAGGTGTTACAGCGATGAATTTCTCATTTTTAAGGAGGAATGAAAATGAAAAAGAAAATGCGCGCCTTTATTTTATGCTTCGCCCTTCTTGGTGCGGGATGCGTCTTTGCAGAGGAGGAGAAGACGAGCCCGGAGGTCGATCCGGCAGCGACACAGATGACAGAGGCATATCCATCTCCGGATGCCATCCTTCCGCCAGTGCCTGTACCGCCGGAGAAGGGGATCCAGGATGCAGCCGCTTTTCAGAAATATGCAGAA
>JAIJLI010000779.1 GCA_022722495.1 Dialister sp.
TCCCCATCGGGGGAGCTGCCCGAAGGGCTGAGGGGGCTACGTAGCGGTATTGCATGAAAGTGTTGGAATATCGATAGCATCGGACTATTCAACATAGCACGCTATACCGCTAGTATGCCCCTATCGCCTTCGGCACTTCCCCCGAAGGGGGAAGCAAGTTGCTACGACGCTAATTCTGACTACATTTGTATGTCGATTGAAAGTCCTCTTAATTGAAATACGCAATACTAATCCCTAACCCCTAGCTACAAAAAGGAGAAACCATGAAGAAACTCATACTGACCCTGCTGCTTGCCATCGTGTGTGTGCCCGCATGGGCCGCGCCATGGGATGCTCCGAATTCCTTTGAGATCGTGAAGGAAAGCTCCTGGGACTACCGGACCGCCCGCACCCTCACCGAAGAAGGAAAAGCACCCGCCTACACCACCGCCTTCTTTGACAAAACACTCACCCGCTACGAGATCGCCAGCGTCGTGAAGAACATTCTGGAATCCGTCCCTGCCAAAGACCAGACAGAAGACATGGCAAGACTCAAGAAGGAATACACCCGCGAACTTGAAGCGCAGGGCTACCGCGAAAAGAAAAAGAAAGAGGAGCGAAAGCCCATCTTAGAAATCAGCGGAGACACCCGAGTCCGCTACAAAAACGACAGCGGAAGCGACGCCCGCGCCCGCGTGAATACCACCTGGCACATCGGAAAGACCGACATTACAGCCGAAGGCAGTGCAGAAAAAGACATGTAAAAAAGGAGCTGTGAAGAAATGAGGATTCATTTCTTCACAGCCCCTTTTTACTTTGCTTTCATTGGGTTCAAGGTTCAGGGTTCAAGGTTCAGGGTTCAGGTGGCGGCTTCGCCGCCTTTTTTAGAGGATAGTATTCTCGTATCGTAGCCTTCCCCTCTAGGTAATGCTATTAAGTTAAGCGGAAGAACGTTCTTGGCTCCCCATCGGGGGAGCTGCCCGAAGGGCTTGTGCAAGCGAACTGGATTTTTAGGAGTGAAG
>JAIJLI010000780.1 GCA_022722495.1 Dialister sp.
ATCACTATCTTTGTAAGAAAATCGAAAAAATATGGTCAAATTAATAAATTCACTTTTACTCACTCTTGCTGGTACTCTTATACTGGTTTGCTGTACAGGCTTGGCTTTTGAAACTTGTTATAAGTATGCTTTGCAAATACAGTTAATGTTTATGTTGTCAACCTTCTACACAATATGTATGGCTATATATATAAATATGTGTAATGACACTATTACTTGTTATGTGCTTGCTAATATCTCAAAGATTCGTCAATTCAATCATGTTATGGTAAACGACAATCAAGTAGAAGATTTGAACGTAGAAGAACAAGTCATAGCTAAACAACGCTTGGATTTGTTTCATAGTCTATATGAAATCGAAAACAAAAGAATCCAACAGGAACAAAGCAGGAATGATAAACAAAAGTTTATGAAAGTATCAAACTATACTCGCAATACATTCATACGATTGGGATTTAACAGATATGATGTATTTAAGATTTGCGAGAGTGTAGAATACTTGGTTAACAATAATGCAGTTCTTAAACATGAGGATTTTCATGTCACTTACAATTCTCATATCACTCAAATTTCATTGAAGAACTTTGCCTGGAACATTGCAAATCAATATGGATTAAGCAGAGATCTAGCTGCTGAATTTGTAATGACCACTTTTAGCGAATGGTTCAAGAATACCACTCGTACAACAGTCGTGAAGACCCTTCGTACAACTTTAGGTGCGCATGAAATCGAAATCAACGAAAAACTGGTGTAATAAAGCTCCAATTATATTAGAGGAGGAAAAAGTCTAATCAAGATGCATTGCTTTTTGATTAGGCTTTTTCCATTTATAGTTTTTGTCTGTAAAAAGAGAGAAAGCTAAATCTGTACTATTTTAAAATTCACTTCACTTTAGAATATATAGGCTAATTGTATGAATGAAGTACCTTTTCTATGATTTTCATGTTTCTCATCGCAGTTTCTGGTATTTGATAAATTTGGTTGCAAAGGTAATGTCTGT
>JAIJLI010000006.1 GCA_022722495.1 Dialister sp.
CCGTAGGTCTTGGCACTATCAGAAGGATTAGCCGAGGTAGCACCAAGATTTCTATCCATGAATCCGCCAACAAGCTGTGGCTCTTCAGTAATCCAAAGATGCCAGCTCCAGAGATAAGCATCTTTACCAGCCCCCTTCTTCTTCACACCGATAACAACGTTGCCTTTCTTTCCACCAACAGCCTTGACATAAAGCGGCTGATTGCCCTTACCCTCATAGGTATCACCGGAAAAAACATCACCATTAGCATTACAGAAGTTGATGGCACGAGAATTGATATCCTGCCAGATAACCTCTGCCACCCATTCAGACTTCTTGTCGAGCACGTTAGCAGCATCACCTACATCCGGATTCGACCAGAAGATATTGATATTGTTGACAACATCAATCTTGCCTACATTGGCACCGGTTGGGTCCAGGATGAGACAGTTGGCAGTAGGTGGAACCAAAGAAATCCGTTTTCCGTTTTTATCCTGTCCAGCCCCAGAAGTAAAGTCAAAAGTAAAATCATACCGCTTACCCATCTGCCAGTCTTTATCAATAGCAATATACGCCCAGTCATCATACATTATCTTGTTACCGTTCTTTGCCTTAATGAGCAAAGCAAAGTAAGTACCATCAATAGCCTTATCCTTTGGCTGCATCTCCTGTGGAATGAGCATGAAAGGCACATTGGAAACATCAAGAGAAGACAGTTCCGGTCCTAACGTAACAGGAGTGCTCCAAGTGATTTCATAATCCGCCTTATCTTCAGTTGTTATCCAGGAAGCATCATTCCCATCCCCATCGCAGGATGGAAATGTGAAAGTGCCCTTGTTTTTGATGTTGCCGAGTTTTACTCCTGATACCTCTATGGTATAATTAGTATTCTCGTTCTTGGCAGCAACGGTAATCTCAGAAAGAGCATGTTTGAATGTAATATCCATCCCATCAGTTCCATTGTCTTTCAAGTTTCCCTTGGCATAGGCATAGATGAAATCCTTCTGTTCTGCAGCCTTATCACAAGGAGAAAAGTTTGTTAGTTTCTGGGAAGAACTTGTAATTTCGTAAATACCAGAAGCACCAGGAACATCCGGTGCATAGGCATAGAAATGCAAGTCTCCCTTGTTGGGCCAGAAGAAGTTACCTTCATCAGTAATCCATTCTCCGGCCGTCTTGGTGTAAGTCACATTCTCCATATAGTTAGCCAAGCCATTCTGAAAGGCCGTAAGCTTAAAAGAACCAAACTTAGCCAAGTCTGTCTCTACGGCACGAGAGGAAGAAGAACCTGTTATGTGAGGATGAAGACGTATGGAGTTATCAGAAAGCCCCCCCCATAACCGTCCGCTCCTCCGAGCAGGAAGTGGCCAGCATCACCGATGCGAGAGCCACGTAAAGACATTTTTTCTTTTTCATTACCATATACATATTATATATAAAATCCATGCAAAGGTACATCTATTTGATGTAATTATAGAAAAAGAAAAGTACTACCTTTTATTTTAACACTTTCAAGAGTAAAAGAGCCGTTTTAATGGCAAAACCGCCTAAAAGTGTTAAAAAACGAGGTAGCGAGTTTAAAAACAAAGATTGCATCACTGATAAATATAATTCTCTAAGAGGAATGCTACGTTTTCCATTTTGAAATCTCTTAAAATCCAAAATATTTAATTAAACAAAACACGGAACAAAGTTCCACCTTATCTTTGGAATAGCTAGGAAGCTATTCATCTATTCGTAGTAGTTTACTACACCATCACAAGTATAAGAACGTCAGACCTAGCAGAATGACCACTTTTTAAAAAAGACTATTGTTTGTGCATTATTCTGTGACAATAGTACAATCTTTATAAAGTTTTATAAAACTCTTTATTTTATTGATTGTTGTTTCATTACATCCTTTCATTCTGATAGTTTTAGGGTGCCCAAAAATAAAAGGATTCCCTAGTAAAGGATTTGGTCCCATCGGTGTATTACTTAAATCCCACCCACTTATATCTAAGTATGTGAGAGAGTCACAATAATGAAACATATATGATAAATCAGTAACATTACTAACATCCCACCCACTTAAATCCAAGGAAGTTAGACTAAAACAATACTCAAATAATAATGATAAGGAAGTCAAATTGCTAGTATCCCATCCACTTAAATTTAGAGATGTTAGATTTTCGCAGTGTGAAAACATTTGATCTATGATAGCGTCTTTTCCAAATTTCCAACCTCTCAAATCCAAACTAGCAAGATTCGTACAGTCTACAAACATCAATCTAAAGTCTTTTACATTACTAACATCCCACTTACTTAAATCTAAATCTTTTAGGCCTTTACAATTTTCGAACATATATGATAAATCAGTAACATTACTAACATCCCACCCATTTATATCTAAAGCTTTTAGGCCTGTACAATGATAGAACATAAGTTTCATATCCGTAATTTTTCTATTATTAAAGAATTGAGAATTAAAACTATATATATAATTGTTGCTTCGAAACATATCATGTAAATCTGTTACGCTTTTATAAGGAGCAAAATTAAATGCCCAATTTCCATTAGAATCAATATCGACAAAATGTTCTTCTCCATTAATATTCATTTTAAATTGACAATTTGGATATCCTGTACCAGTAAGCAGCATCAAAACCGGATTACCATCAGCATCCTGTCCAGCACCATTAGTAAAATCAAGCGTATAGTTATAATGCTCCCCCATTTTCCAATCTGTATCAATACCCAGATACGCCCAGTCGTTATATAAGTTCTGCCCACCTGTTGTATTGACATTCAACTTAAGTGCAATATACGATTTGTCTGAAGCCTTGTCAGCCTTCTCTAGTTTTTGCGGAAGGAGCATGAATGAACAATTATTTTCATCTAATACAGATGCGGTGTTATTCAAAACAGTCTCTTTAGTCCATAAATTCTCGTAACTGGTGATATCATCAGAAGAATCAGAAAGTTTCCAGACACCTTCCTTAGATACACCATTTATAGAAGGAAACGTAAACGTACCTTTGTTTCTGACATTGCCAATCTTCACACCGGAAACACCAACGGTATAATAAGGACTCTCGTTTTTTGCAGAAACGGTAATCTCAGAAAGTGCGTGTTTGAAATCCATAGACAAGCCACTTGAAGCATTTGCTTCAAGACTACCTCTATTGCACGCATAGATAAAATCCTTCTGGGCAGCAGCGTCTGGATATGGAGAGAAATTCTCCAATACCTGCTTGTTGCAGTCTAGAGTCAATGTACCTGTAGCACCAGGATTCTCTGGAGCATAAGCATAGAAATTCAAGGCACCCTTCAGCGGCCAGAAGTACGTACCTTCGTCAGAACCCCAATATCCGGAAAACTGAGCAAATGTAATGTTCTCCATGTAGTTGGACAAACCATCCTGAAAGGTTGTAACCTTGAAGGATTCAAGGTTATCTTTAGTAGTTTCAACGGCACGAGAAGTAGCCGATTTCAGAACATGAGGATGAAGACGAATGGAGTTGTCTGAAAGCCCCCCCCATAACCGTCTGTTCATCTGAGCAGGAAGAGGCAACCATTAAGGCTGCTACCTCTGCAAGATAAAGAAAACGAAGCTTTTTCATTTCAAGTAAATTTATTAATAAGTTATTACTATTCTCCCTCTCCACAGGAGACTTTTAAAATCTTATAGAAGTCACGGAGATAGAAGCTGCACAGACAAGGAACAGCGTCATGTACCGTTGAAGAGAAAGAGTTGAACTACCCACAAGCTAAAGACTTATGGGATTCCGACTTCATCAAGGAATGCTTGCAAGCAAGTCTTACGCCCTCTCCATCGGTGTAATCGACAGTTCCTGCCGATATATTTCTTAAACCTTCATCAAGTATATTCTTCGCTGCATTCAGGTCACGGTCTATTAACTCACCGCAATTTGGGCAAGTATAGTAGCGGTCTGACAAAGACAGATCCTCCTTGACATGGCCACAATGATGGCATGTCTTCGAGGATGGATAGAATCGGTCTATCTTAACCAGAGTTTTGCCGTACCACTTTGCCTTGTACTCCAACATGGTAACGAATGTACTCCAGCTAGCATCAGAAACAGACTTGGCAAGATGACGGTTTCTTACCATTCCCTTGACATTCAGGTCCTCGCAACACACCACATCGTATCTGCGAATGAGGTCAATGGAAATCTTATGCAGCTTGTCCTTGCGGCAAGACATGATTTTCTCCTGCAACCTGGCCACCTTGATACGCTGCCTGTTCCATGAACCGCTTCCCTTCTTCTTACGTGAAAGATGCTTTTGCATCGTTGCCAGCTTCTTTGAATACTTCTTGATGAACTTATTTGATGAGTACCTGTCATTATCGGAAGTAATCACGAAATCCTTCAAGCCCAAGTCGATGCCGACACTCAGATTGGTTTTCTCCAAGTCTCCGACCTCAACCTGCGCCATGATGCAAACGTAATACTTCCCGCCCGGTGTTACTGATACTGTCATATTTCTTAGTTCGCCCTGAACATCCTGACTCTTGGCGAACCTGATGCCGCCTTTGAATTTCGGGATGAATATTCTGTTGCCTTCAACCTTAAAATGCTGGGGAACAGCAAAGCTGCCCCCATGTTTCTTTGAGTGGAAACGTGGGAACCTGGCTCTCCCCTTGAAGAAGTTTACATAGGCGGTCTCCAAATGGCGCAAGGCATGCTGCAAAGTCTGACTGTTGATTTCCTTCAACCAGGAGTAGGCCTCGGTCTTTTTCATTGCCGTCAGCTCCTTTGCCTGCTCATAGTAGTTGGAACTCTTCCTGGTCTGCTCATACTGTTCCTTGCGCTTGGCGAGAAAATGATTGTAGACAAAGCGGACACTACCAAAATAATTCGCAAGCATTTTCTCTTGCTCCTTATTCGGGTAAAGCCTAAACTTATATGTCTTCTGTATCACTATCATCCCACGTAAATACGATTTTTTCTTGAACAACAAAGGAAAGATGCAATTATTTGCCAAAATATTCCGTTTTTTATATGTGTTTTGTGCCAATTCATCCCATTGGCTAAAGACCTTTGGGTTTTCTTGGCACTGATATATAAAACTGCATTGGTAAAAGCTTAACCTTAATCATATTTATAGAATCTTATATTGTTATCTAAAAGTTTTTTATTATGAAACTAATTTCATGTTCTTCTGATCGAATTTCCCGAAAAAGAAAGATAGTCAATTATCTCGGGAGCTTTCCATACATTGCGGTCTGTCCCAAGAATTTCGGAGTTCCTTACCAACACCTTCTTCAATCTGTACCACTCTGAGAAGAGTTTCTTGGTACCGGCATCAACACTTCTGCGTTTGGAGTACATGAGAGGTATCAGTTCCACTCCATCCATAACATATTTGATGCAAGCCTTGGAAACGTCGGAACTGTTAAGCAGACAGAAACGAAACGTAAACCGAGGATTATTCCTTGCAAGAAGCCAGAAGACGTGCAGCTTCAAAAAACACATGTAGGCTCCAGATACCTGAATGGATTCATGTCCCAAAAAGGATAATCCATCAGGTCTGAAAGGCATCGCAACCAAGGCATAGTCGTACAAGTACTTCAAATCACAGAGTCTGGTTTTATAGTCTTGAACCGTCTTTTTAAACTGGGAGAAGAAGTTATTGTTGTTCTGGCTCCATTTGTCCAGGAAGACTTTCAAGGCTTCCATTTTAACGTTGCACATAGGCTTACATCTTGACAGGAACATCTACCCCTTGCCAGTTGTCCACATCTGGTTTCATTCCGGAAGCATTGATGGCGTTAGGAACCGGAAGTTCCTTCAGTACAATCTCAACATTATATGGGTCTGCAGCATTCAAAACCTGTTCCGTGACATCGTAGTCAAAGGAAAACTTCTCTCCGTTGCAAAGAGTCGTATAAATGGTGAGAATATTCTTCACTGAAGTATTATCTACCCTTCCGAAGCAGGTCATAGAGCCATTGATGGTAGCCTTATCGGTGTCTAGGCTGACAGCAAAAGGAACCATTACCGCTTCCGTGCTTTTTTTCCCACTCCATGCAAATATTCCGGAAGAGAGTCCGGATATGGAAGCAGCAATGCCCGAAGCAACCTTTGTAGGATTCAACACCTTATTAATTATTATATGATAAGTGCAGTATTCCTTTTTGGGAGCAAACGATCTATGTATTTCCATTTTCTCATCACCAGGAGAATCAACGTAGATTTTCTCATCAGATCTGTCGATGAAAAGATATTCCGGCTCAGAAAGGAAACGCTGGCTACCAACCTTCTTACTTACAGGAAGCTCAGAAACACTCAAACCTAACTTGTCTATGACCGTAGCCTCGCACGTTGTTATAAGGAGAGAGTCACGGTTATTGGCATTCTTCACGACGATGTTACGTATGTCAGAGTTGAATGTTATTGCATCATACCCCACTCTGGCAGAAATATTACATCTACCCTTCTTGTTACCGGCAAATTCCCTTTTGAGAACATTCTTGCCCGGGGAGTCCGGAAAGAGATAGAGAAACATAGAAGCTGGACTTTCCTCATAGACTTCTTCCCAAGTAAAGTAAACGATAAGTTCGTTGGGATGATTGTGGTCATAGCAAAGCTTGTCCTGCTCACAGGAAGAGAGAACCCAGCAAAGCAAAGCAGAGAAAACGGCAAGAGAAGTAATCCGTCTTGCCCACACAAATTTACGATATGTTGTCATTGCATTCAGAATTTATTGATACTAAAGTTTCGCAAGTGAATAAATATCAACTTGCTTGGTTATAAATATACATATTACGTAGCGTATGGGCAACAGGATTACTTTCGATGAAATCAGTAAGCAACTCTATAGCATCTATAGAGCAACGCTCTGCAGCTTCCAGACCGAAGTCCAGAATGATAGCCCTCTTAGCACCTAGACCGATAGCTTCTTTGATGTCCCCTCCATAGAACATTTCTTCTTTTTCGTCATTGTTGAAGACTATCTCTTCGCCATTGAGTAAGAATCTATCCTCGTAGATTTCTTCCTTGGCTTCTATTTTCTTTTCGTCTATCATAACATATTCAACTTTCGGAAGTCCTTTTCCTCCACTAAAATGTTATTTCTTAATCTTTTCAAAAACTTAATCGTCTTAATGTTCACACTAGCGTTTTCGTGCATTTTATAGCCTTCGATGTCACGCAACACAGGTTTTCCATTTGTACTGCCAAAGATAAAGCTTTCTTTACCCTTCCAACGCACCATGTCAAAACGCTGAAAACGAGACTTGCCTATCTTATGAGAGGCCATCGTACTTCTGCGAATGCCTCCTTTCTTAGGATTGGCAACGTGCAAGGCTCTCGAATGGCGAGGAACACAACGGCACAGATAGAAAGTTCTCAGCCTCATTGCGTTAATGTTCTTAGCAATACAGAAAGCATCGGCTGCATGGGTCTTGGCAATGCCATTCTCTATGCGAGTATGCTTAGTTACATAGCCATAAGTTAGGTGAACGTTCCCGAACTCTTCATTCGCTCGTTTATAGACTGCCCAACGCATGTTGTTCATCACCGCAGCATCACGCAAGGAATTTCCACGCTTGATTTTCAACTCGAACTCTCCACGATGGTAAGCCTTATGGCAGGTCTCGCAAAGCGTTACGAGGTTACTTGGAGAATTGCCACCGGTCTTTCTGCTCTCCAAGTGGTGAACATTCAGAATAGGGTCTTTGCTCTTACCCTTGCAATGAACACATCTATGCCCATCCCTTGCAAAAACATATTCCCTCACATTCCAAAAACACATCTGCTCACCTTGCTGGTACTCCTCACCCTTGATGTCAGATCTCTTGATTTTCTGAGCATCGAACTGAGCGACCTCGATTGTGGTATTCGTTATCGGCAACAAGCCATGAACCAAACGGATAACCTTCAAATGGCTATCAACCTTTTGCTCAACACTGGGTGCTAGCCAATCATCTTTCTTCTTTCGGTTATCAAAGCGAGCCTTGCGATAACGTGTCTTGCGGTTTCGTCTTGTCCGTCTCAACTCCCTGCGAGTAGAAAGCAAGTTTACAACATCATTTCTTAACTCGACCTGCGCTACAAGCAGCTCCTTCTTCTCAGAACTAGCCGAAACGCCAATGTGCTTTGAGCCAGCATCAACGCCAAGGCTCACTTCCTGCGTGTAGGTGGTGCTCTCATAATCCAACTGAACGGTAAACGGAACACGGCTGACCACATGAGCCTTGGCGTGACGAAGAAGATAACCTATCCTCCCTCCACGCTCGCTTGGCATTAATGCCTTTCCATCCTTGCTCCTTATGTAAATCATAAAAACAAATTAAATTAATAAATAAATCTCACCTCGAAAGGTGGTTGTGCGCCCATCGTCAATGTTATAGGATGGTTTCTTATCCACAGCACCGCAGCTTTCGCCACTTTTAACCACGAACCGCAGAGGTCAGAACTTGGACGGACATTCTGACGTGCCTATGCATTCATCCCTAACGTAGCTCCCTAATTCCATTCGGGGCTGAGACTAATCCGCTCCGGACGATTGAATGGATAATCACCGTAACCTAATCAAAGGCTTCCGAAACTTGAATTGATGTTGTTTTTTCCAAGAAGGCAGGAAAAGGAAATCTCCAGTTTGATGGAACCGAAATAATTCCTTTGTCGGGTGTATTGCCATACATAGTGGCTTCTGTCCTGTATGTAGGACTTGTATCTACCACCTCTGTATCCAAGACCAATACCTAGATCCAGGTTGAGTCTTTTGTCAACAGGAAAGGAATATCCATATTCAATACCAGCAGCATACGTTAAATCAGACATCTGCCCTTTCTTACCTCTAGGATTATAGTCATACATATAGCCTTGCGTGAAGATCCCGACGTGGTGACCGGAGAGAGGATTGATTCTCGATGCATATCCAATGTACTTACGTAGTTCGATTTCGCCGCCGTAGGATCTCCATTTACGGTAGTTAGATTTGGTATAGGTGCTTGTCTTCCACCATGTATACCAGTAAGTAGCTCCCAAGGAGTAACCATTACCCAGATATCTTTCGATTCCAATATTGGGAACAATCATCGCATCGTGGACAATATTTGTTTTGAGAATTGTCCGAGGAAACTTAACGTCCTTGGCAAGGCAACAGGAATCCTTGCTGACCTTTATATCATAAAAATCCGTTTGCGCATATCCTGCATTACCCAGGCTAATGGCAGCACAGAATGCTAGTAAATACTTTTTCACCTTCTTAAATATCATTTATATTATACTTTACGATTATATTTCTATATACCGCTACAAAAGTACATAAAAAAACAGTAAGAGCCAAATAAATCAGTTAAAACCTTTTATTTTAACACTTTCAAAACCTTTCGAGAGCAAAGAAACAAAAAGCTAACAAACCAAAATAAATATTAATATTAAGTTAAATATAATAATATTCTTCATTTTAAGCTATGATAGTGTTAAAATAAAAAGTAGTGTTTTTGTAATTCATTTATTTCAGAAAAAAGCCGTTACTTTGCAGTAGAAAAAGAAATTAAACTTCATTATTATGGCAAAAAAGAAAATGTCCGAGGGACTTGAAAATGCCCTTCAAAAACTGGTTGACAGACTTGTCGAGCGCATGGAAGATGCGTCGGAGAGTCTGGAATGGAATAAACCTTGGATTCAGACCGGCGCAGGTTTCGGTCTTCCCAGAAACATCAGCGGTTCCCCTTATATGGGAATGAACGCTTTCTTTCTGAGTCTGCATACAGCAGAGAATGGTTATAAGATGCCAATCTATATGACTCACAAACAGGCAAAAAAAGAAAAAGTACATGTACTTCCTGGTTCCAAAAGCATTCCAGTCTTCAAATGGGGAATGACCGTTAGAGACAAGGCAGGAAAGCTTGTTCCGGAAGAAGAATTTCGTCAGATGAGTGAGGAAAAGCAGAAGGAATATACGGTCATTCCTTATCTGAGACACTTCAACGAGTTTAACATAGACCAGACGAACTTCAAGGAGAAGTACCCGGATAAATACGAGAAACTTCTTTCAAACTTTGTTGATCCTGACAGAAACAAAGCAGATATCAATGGCATGTATAACAATGAAGCCCTTAATAAGGTCATCGAGGAAAAGGACGGATGGATCTGCCCTATCGTACTTGACCCGGCAAGGGGAGCAGCCTATAGTCCCTTAGACAATTACATTCATGTTCCGCCGAAGGGAAACTATCGTATTCACGAGGGCAATGCCGAGGAGACTTTCAAGGACGGACAGAGTTATTATTCAACCGCCCTTCATGAAATGGCTCACTCTACCGGTCACGAGTCAGTCCTGAAAAGAGACGGCATCGTCAAGTTTGACGGTTTCGGCAGTCCTTCCTATGCAAAGGAAGAGCTTGTTGCAGAGCTGACAGCAGCAATGGTATCAAGCACTCTTGGCTTCGACAAACGAATTACCGAGAATAGTGCAGCTTATCTGAAAGGTTGGGCAGCTGCCCTCCGAAAAGAGCCTAAATACATCATTTCTGTCATGAGCGATGTCAACAAGGCCTCACGAATCGAATTGGAGCATATTGACAAGCAGCGCAAGGCACTGGGACAGAAATCCCTTCTTGAAGGAACGCTCGACGGCCTTGACGAGAAAGCAGATAACGAGAAACAGTTTGAAGCCATCCAGAATGGTAAAACTGAAAAAGAGCAAAACAACAACATAATGGACAAAAAGATATTTTATTCTAATCTCAGTGACACCTCAGACATAGATTTGAAAGAAGATCTACAGCAGCTTGCAGCCTTCTATGAGAATGGTGACAAGCAAGGTCTTTTTGACGCATTGAAACAGGCACAGAAAGAATCAGGAGCCTCTTGGAATCTTGCTACCCTTGAAAGTACAATTGGAGAAAATGCAGAGATCATCGCAGAAGATGAGAAACATATTGCAGTGAAGTACCCTTATTTCATCCCCGGCACCTTCTTCATGTACGAAAAGGTCACTGAGCAGCAGATTCTTGATAAGATTCAGCAGCAGGGACTTTCTGAGGATGACAGTGAAATAGCTCATCAAATTGGCAACGAGGCTGTCAAGAAGCAGTTTGACGGTATGTCTGATCATACAGTAGAAATGCCCGATGGCACTGTTCTTGGAGTTGATTACGATTCTTCTACCAATGAGCTGGTAGCAGGAGGCATTACCAATGCCGGAGTAATACCAGAGCACTGCCACAGCTATGACCATTCCATCACCCTTGATGAGAATCTTCAAAACTTCTCCGAAGAACTCATGTCTATGGACGAATACCAGGCTCAGGAGGAAGACATCGAGGAGAAAGTTTCTGAAAGCCAAGAAGAGACTCAGGAAGACGTGCAGGATATTGACAAAAAAGAACTTATTGCCAAGGAATGGCCTATGTTTGACAATAAGCTTGAAATGCCTTCAGGTGATGTCCTTACTGTCAACTATAATAAGGAAAAGGATACTCTAGACGTGCTTATTACCAATGCAGAAGGTAAGCAGGAAGTATATAGCACTAGCTACGACCACGACCATACAATTCAAGAGAATCAAGGTTATGTCTGGGAAGAATTGTCAAACAAGAAGCAGTATCAGGAGAAAGAGTCAGAAAAGGAAGTACAGGCTCAGTCTGTTGATCCTAAGGATGAGAAGAAATATTATTCTTCATTTGCATTCATGCAGGATCAGGAAGATACTGAGCAATTTGACAAACTCCAGGAAGAAGGTAAATATGACGAAATACTTAATCTCGCTTCCGAGTACGACCAGGAGCAGGAAATAGAACTCGAATATGTCAGCAAGTCTTCTTCTCCTCATCCTGGTGATGACCTTCTTGCAGAGAATGAAGACTATGCTGTAGTTTACAATAACCGTGTTGGTGGAACATACGATCTGTTGAAAAAATACAGTGAGAACGAACTCCGCGAGGAAATCGAGCGTCTTGGCGGTATCGGTTCAAATCCTAGTGATGCTGTCAAGGAGATAGCTTATAATATGACAGCTGACGAGTTTGCCGCTATCCAGAAAGAACCCGTATTTGAAATGCCGAATGGTGAAATTCTGCACTTCCAGTACAACAAGGAGACTGACAAGATAGAAGTGGGTACTGCCACCAACAACGGCCTTGCTGTATCCGATACTTTCATGTTCGAAAGAGATAAGAGTGTAGAAGCCAACCTAGCGAATGTCTATGAGGAAATGTCGCAGTGGGAGCAGTATCATGAAGAGGAGCCAGAAGAGGAAGAATCCTTGGAAGAAGAGAAGGATATAAAAGCTGAAAACACCGCAAGCATCTCGCAGGGACGAGCTGCTGCTTCGGAAAGATCAAATGACGAGAGTTACTGTTACTCTTTTGCCCGATTTGAGTCTTCTGAGCGTACCAAGGCATTTGATAGTTACCGTGAAAGCGGTGACCATGAAGCACTGCTTCATCTGGCAGAAATTATGGATGTGAGCAACCTCATTGAATTGAACAAAGTGAGAAAGAATACACCAAAGACTTCTGACGACAAGGTTCTTGTAGAAAACAGTTCCTACGCTGTAACCTTCAATCAGCAGAATAATACATACGATCTTTTGCGTAAGATTGAAAAGGAAGAGGTTCTGGAACTGATTGGAGACATCAACGCCAACGAAGAAATCAAAGCATCTTCAGTTGATGTACAGAAGTTGGCTTACGAGAATGCAGCTCAGCAGATCGCAGATTCAGAGAAATCAAATGTCCTGATAATGCCAAATGGAGAAAAACTTGATTTCCAGTACAGCGAAGAAAGAAATCAGGTTGATGTCGGAAAGATGACTCCTAAAGGTATGGACGTACAATATATATTTGATTATGATATTTCAAGAAGTCCTCAACGCAATATTTCAACCATTCAAGATGAACTTTCTCATTATGATGAGTTCAGAATATTGAGCTATGAAGAAGAAGAGCAGAGAAGAAGGACAGCAGTCAGATGGCGACTTTCTGACCACAAGTTTGAAATGCCTTCCGGTGATGTCCTCACTGTGGAATACGACCAGAAGAAGAACACCCTTAACGTTGCTTACATTAACGAATACGGAAAGCCGGAAGTCTTCAGTACAAAGTTCCGTCACGAAGACAGTGATACAAGGAATGTCAACGATCTTTTGGAGAAACTTGAAGGAATGAAGCAATTCCAAGCCAAGCAAGAGGATAAGACCTCTAAGGACAGTCAGAAAGCCGAGGTTCCTCACGAGGACAGCCTCAGTGATACCAATGTCGTAGCCGAGGCAAAGCATATCGCCGCCACCGGAGTACCTATTGACAAGGCCGAGAAGATGGCAAAGGAGAAGTTCGAAGATATCAATCACGAGAATATGCATAAGGAAGAAGAAAGAAAGTCTGCCGAGCAGGAAAAGAAGGAAGCTCAGCAGAAGGAGCAGCAAAAGAAAAAAGAAGAAGAGCAGAAGAAGGAGAATAAGAACAGCAATGTTGTCAGTTCTCACGCCGCCCTCCTGCTTGCCGCCCTCGTTTCTTCCAAGAACAACAACGGAGTATGGTTGAACCCAGGTTTCCGCAAGGATGCCCAGTTCTTGTTTGGCAACTCTCCTATTACTGGTTATAACGCCTTGATGATGAACCTTCATAGCGAGCAGAATGGCTATCGCAGCAGCATCTACACCCAATATAATCCTGCAAAAGATAATGGGATGCCTATAAAAGAAGGAGAAAAGGCATTCTATCTTAGTTGGACCAATTGGAGATATGTAAAGGGAGCTGAGGACAAGCAGGGTATTTCCCCAAAGGAGTACCATGCCCTTGATTCAAAGGAAAAGAAGATGTACCAGCCACGTTCTGAGCGTAAGGTTATGAACGTGTGGAATATCGACCAGACCACATTTGCTGGTAAGGACTATGATGCTTATGTGAAGGTGATCAAGGAAAACGGAGACCAGGTGGAATCCCTCAACAACATTAAGGAAGAGAATATTGCACGAGCATATTCCGAAGTGGTGAAAAAGCATCCGGATTTTGTTGTTTTGCAGCTGGAAGACGATGTTTTCAAGGCATACAAGAAGGGAGCAGAGAAGATATCCAAGGTTACCGGAATACCAATGACCAAGGTAGATTACCTGGGCAAGAAGGTAAACAGCGTGGAGATTAGCAAGGATAAGCTCGACGGCTATCTGAGTAAAATCGTCAATTCCGGCAATCAGGTAGTTATCTGTGACAAGCCAGAATCACCAAGACTCATCAAGACTCTGACGAAACCGGAAGAAGTCTTGCAGAAAGCCAATTCCCTGGCAAAATCAGTAGCCAAGACTGAAGGACTGGATTATGATCGAGAAATGGTCGTGCGAGATGCACAGTATCTTCCTGGTGAAAAGAAGATCGTTGTCAGCGGAATGAGTGACCCAGGTATGGACGCTCGCAGTTCAGCCATTGCCAAGGCAAACGACATTTACCGAGTACTGGCAGCGATGACAGGAACCTCAGACCGTTTAGACCGAGGTGGACACGTCAACCTCACTCCTATCGATGATGTAAAGTACGAAAAACTTGTGAGGGAGTTGACCGCAGGTGTGTTTATGGCACGCCAAGGCTTACCGGCAACCTTCAGCAAGGAAAGTATGGAGCTTGTTCCATACTGGGAGAGAGAAATCAAAGAATCTCCTCGTATGGTGAGCATCATTGAAAAGGACGTGAACAATGCCGTAGAAGTTCTGGACAGACTTGAAAAGAACATCAAGCCAGACTACAAGAAAATAGTAGGTATGAAGGCTGAGAAGCAGATGCTCAACAAGTCAGACTATACCATCATCAAGAAGATTAACGAGTTTCCAAATATTGACACAAAGGAGATCGTCGTGGTGAAGGATACCGTCAACAAGAAGGCATCAGTTATTCTTCCGCAGGGAGCCTCTCTGGAAAAAGACAACGAAGTACCAGGAATGCGCAAGGACAGAATCAAGAACGCTCTCAGCAAGGAAGGCTTTGAGGTTGAGAAGTTCTATAATGCAGGTGGTCGCCTTGGCTTGAAACAGCCAAATAACTATTTCGCTGATAAGGAAATCTCCGTAGTCCGTCTTCATCAATATGAATTGATTAGTAATGAGAAGGTTGACCTCTCTGATCTTAAGAAAGAGGTGAAGTTCAAGATCAAGGATTTCCAGGTGTTGCCAGACAAGGAGTTGGGCAGATACTTCTTTCATATTCAAGCAGAAGGTGAAAAGGCTTTCGACATCGTGCCAGAAAAGAAATATGTCAATTCCTTCTTTAAGGCAATCAAATCCCCAGATCCCGAGGATAAGAGCAAGATGATAAAGGCTCTGTCTGAACAGTTCTACAAGTTTGGTAAAGCCCATCCGGAAATGATCGTTGACCTGGTCAGTCCACGAAAGGTTGATGTTGACATGAGCAGAATCAGTTCTTCCCATATCTACAAGAGCCAGGAGGATCCTAAAGTCAAG
The DNA here is from genome assembly GCA_022722495.1 of Dialister sp. Taxonomy (GTDB): domain Bacteria; phylum Bacillota; class Negativicutes; order Veillonellales; family Dialisteraceae; genus Dialister. The sequence continues at coordinate 15,391 of JAIJLI010000006.1, forward strand.
TATATCAAGGCGGTTATCGATGGACAGGAACATGTAAAGGTAATCCCTGCTGACCAATACAACAAGCTGTTTGCAGCAGAGGATAAGCCAGCATACGCCAAGGCCCTGGCTGCGGTGACGTTCGAGTCACTCTTGAAGAAAGGCAATACAGAAAGTGTTGACAACTCTCAGAAAGATACGAACGAAAAAAACGTGTCCAAAACGACACCCATCGAGCAGTCCGCAGTGAATAAGACTGTTGGACAGCAAGAAGATAACGAACATCATCAATCTATGAAGTTCGGTCGTAGATAAATATTCTGTAACATAAGGGTAGGAGAAGCTCTCTCCTACCCTTTAAAAAGGAAAACAATGAGTCAAACCAAGCAAGAGTTTATTGATAAATACAAGGAAATTGCCATCCAGCAGCAGCTAAAGTATGGCATTCCTGCATCCATCACGCTCTCTCAAGCCATTTTGGAGAGTGGTTATGGAACATCGGCACAGGCGAAAGAATGCAATAACTTCTTTGGTATTCAAGCTGGTGATAGTTGGAAGGGAGAAACAAAAGAATACGAAGATAATAGGCGAAAGCAACCATTTCGTAAATATGCAACTGCAGAACAGTGCTTTGAAGATCACTCTAAGATTTTGACAGTCAATAATGGAATGGTCGCACAGGCCTGCAAAAAAATCTCCGCAACAGATTATCAAGGTTGGGCAAAGGCTCTAGCTTACAGTCCCTACCACGAGTCTAACCCTAAGAAATATCAGCAAAGCCTTCTAAGAGAAATTAGTGATTATAATCTCCACTCCATTGACCTGGAAGCAGAAAATCGTAGAAAGAACGGAGAAGTAGCAAAGCAAGTTGACACCAGACACGTCCTTCAGCCAATGTCCGGTAACTTTGCCATGCCAATTGATTTTTCAAAGGATATTGAAGTTTCAAGTGAATTTGGAATGCGCAAACATCCAACCAAAGGCAAGATGATGAAGCATAATGGAATAGATATATCAACTAAGGGTCAACATCTTCCTGTCTTTGCTACAGAAGACAAAGGTAAAGTAGTGAAAGTAGGCTATCAAGAAAAAGGTGCCGGAAACTATGTTACAGTAGAATATAACCGTCCTGACGGAAATAAATTCCGAACAACATATATGCACCTCAGTGAGGTAAAAGTCAAGGAAGATGATATTGTTAATGCAAACCAGCAACTTGGAGTAACAGGTTCAACAGGAGCTAGTACTGGCGTACACTTACACTTTGAAGTTCGTGAGTTTGATGGAAAATCGTTCAAGGCAGTTTCCCCGGTCAACTATCTTGCAGAGTTGCAGCTTCGTTCCGGCGAGTCATGTTCTTTGGATAAAGGCGGTAAGGATTATCTTGCCGAAGCCAAAAGTAATATGGTCATCGGACAAAGTCCTACTCCGGAGAGCAATCTCCTGGCAGACAAGACAAACTCCAATGACCCTACCAAGTGGCTGGCAAAGCTGATGGAGCAAAATGGAGAGATGCCGGGTGATAAACAGGACATGATTTCTTCTCTTATAAGTATGTATTTTACAAAAGCATTATGTCTTGTGGCAGGTTTGACACAAAGTGAAATAGAAGAAAATCTCAAAAAAGAGCAGGAACAGCAACAAGCTGCAGAAAACTCCTCACAGACCACAGGTAAGAAGGATGAGACCGTCAACGCAAAAGATATGAAGCAGGCGGCAAGTAATAATTTTGAGGCAGAGATGCAGCAGGGCGACCTGGGTCAAAGCCAAGGTCGCAGAATCGGATAAATTAATATTAATATATTGAATTATGATTAAATGTAATGTCACTTTATGCGGAAAGATTTTTATTTCCGCACAGGAAAAGACCTCTAAGGACGGTCAGAAGTTTTTGAGTTTTGGTGTATCCATTCCACTGAAGGGAAAGGATGAAAGCGTAACAGAGCTTCGCATCAACGTATCAACGCAAGGAACCCAGGCAGAAGCCGGCAACTATATTTCCGGTCGCAGAGTCACGGTCGTCGGTGTCATGTACGTCAAGAAGATTGAGAACAACGTCTATTACAATCTTCGTGCTACTTCTCCTATTCAGTTCAACGAGACTACTGATCCGGACAATCTCAGTGGTTCCGTTGAGTTTACCGGAAAGATTGGTTCCAAAGGAGTCAAGGATCTCAAAAGCAAGAAAGGTAACGACTTCCAGGTCTTCGATGCCTTCACCCATGACTCAGAGGGTGAGAAGCAGGGCTTCTATTGGGTACACTTTACCAATTTCTCCCCTATCCATGAAGATTTCTTCAAGGCAGGAGAATACGTTGAAGTAAACGGTGAACTGGAACTGGACGTTTTTCGTAGCGAGGCAAGAATCAACTGTCGAGCAACAAACATCAAGAAGCATGAGTTTACACAAACAGGCAATGGTGCTCAGCAGCAAGGTCAGGCATAGCATCCTGCACGGTTTGTTTACTGTAGTCATAGTCTTCCTTGGGGGCATTATGGCTACATACATTATGCTATCTAGAAAACAATAATAACGGAGAGTGCCTATTTGCACTCTCCTTTTAAAATAATAAGAGTATGGCAAATGACAATATGAATGTGGTAGATAGAATCCGTTCCGGCTGGGGACGATTTTTCAGCAGAGAAAACGGACGTGCCACAGAAACAAAATACATACCACAAAGCCGTTTCTTCTCTCCATCAGAACTAGAAGAGTTGGAGAAAAAGGAAGAGCTGAATCCTATAGAGAAAAGAGCTTTAGAATATGGCAAGATTGCAGCTAAGCAATCCAACCGTTCCAACATCGAGTATGTACCTGTCTTATTTGACGGAACAACGCTTGTTGCATGGGTAGATGGAGAGGAAAGCCCTCTTGCAGACTTTCGTGTAAAGATGATGAATGACGAGCTTAAGAGAGAAGGTTATCAGCTTTCAAAAGAACTTGAACAGTCTATACTGGAAGAACAGGGTAAAGCTCTAGTTGACAAGCTTTTCATAAGAAAAGGTGAAGAATATATCAAAGTTGATTCCTATTCAGGCGACAATAAACCTTCACTGTCTTTTACATCATATAATATAGAAACTATGGAGTCTGTCAATATTCCTTACGACGTGCGTCTTTTTCAGGAAATGTTGGGACGCGAAGAGATGAAAGAGGCAGAAACCTATAGTGTTCTTGATTTTGATAAGAAATTGCAAACATTACGTGAATCACAGAATCTCCTGCAAGATACCGTTAAAATCATCGAGGAAAGCAAAATTTATAAGGGCAAACTGGATATCAGCGAAGGTCATGAGTATTCCAGTCTAGGTGATTACAGTTCCCATTCCTGGAGTTATGGTGCAGGAAATATCGAATTTTATGGTTACTTCGAAGATGACGGTGATGCCATTCAGACAAAGGTTATCAATACAAAGTCTGCATACCACTACCGTGAGTTATTAAGAGAAGTGTCTGATGCCGTTCAAAGAGAAAAAGTTCTGAATGATGTCAATGCAATGAAGCTGGCTTTGGGGAAAGAAGCAATTCAGGGAGACCATCAGATAGCATATCTTATCTCCCAGAAAGACAATCTCTTAAAAGAACTCCTTGAAGCAATGGATGCAACATCCTTAGCAGCACAAGGACTATCAAATACCGAATTGGAACATCGTCAAGACGAAGCTGCTTTTCTCAAACTCAACAAGGCTCTCAACGCCGTAACTGGAAGTTACGACAAAAGCGAGAAAGTGCTGGAAGACTACGAGAAGTCCAATGGCATTCACGATAACGACATTAGTAATATGGCTAAAAGAATGAATAGTGTATCGAAATATATCGATACACTAAAGGATACACGTATCCCTATGTCGGGTGACTTCCTGGAACATTTACCTAATAACCATCATCTGAGAGAACTCTACAATAAGTTTGAGAGTAGTGAAGAAGAACTACATGGGTATTCACGTTCCGTAGGTGCAGAAGAAGGAGAATATGAGCGACTGAAGGTTAACTATAAAAATGCCTCAGATGCTTTCAAAAAAGAGTTGACCGATATTCTTGACTATTATGAGAACCTGATGAATCTCAATGGCGAGACCATACATGAAAATGTTCAAGGACTTGAATACTATGGCAAGAGAAGCTTAAAGAATCATATCTTGGATGAAATCACCGAAAAATTTGTTATAGGCTTCGAAGGTGACGAAATAACAAGAGTCAACGATCTTGAAATCCATGGTTCACGAGGCCGTGGTACAGCTCGCCCAGATAGTGATTTAGATGTTGTTGTAGAGTATGAAGGTTCACTTAGAGAAGACGATGCATTCAACTTCTTGAATGAAGATCCTTTAATCTATAATGGCATTAAGGTAGATGTTAATCCAATTCGGAAACAGGAAACAGGAACACTTCAAGATTATATGGTCAAATCTCGTAAATATGACCAGCAAATTTTGAAGCAGTTAGGTGAAGATAACGCTAACAAGGCAGAGGCAGAAAAGAAAATACGCTTTTCAAGAGTTAGTACAGACATAGAGTCTCTAGACACAGAGTATATCAATGCTGTTAAAAGCGGCGATATGAAGAAAGCACAACAAATGGTTAATGCTGCAGCTGCCATAGCAGGATATAATTCTTCATCTTCCTATCAAGGGACATCAGCCTTTAACGGAGCTGCGCCTTATGGCAATGGATATTTCAATAGTCCAGAAGAACGTAAGCAAGCATGGGATGCGGACCCAGAGCATCTGGAATATGAAGGAGACCAGACACTTGGAGATTACATTAAGAATGGCATAGATGTAAACAGTCTCAGTTTCATAGCCCTCGACCCTCGTAATCTCAGAGCAGCAGATAATTACCGCCGAGAAGCAATTGAAAATATCCGTCAGGCCATCCAGTCAAAAAGTGACACTATAACAATGTATAGAAGTGTCCCTTCTGATGTAAAAGAAGGTTCTTTCAGAAATGGAGACTGGGTGACACCTAGTTATGGCTATGCTGTCGATAATGCTAGTGTCCATGGATGGGGAGACAACTACCGTATCATTGAGCAGAAGGTTTCAGTAGATGAAATCTGGTGGGATGGTAATGATATTGCAGAATGGGGATATGGCAACGAACAGGACTACGTTCAAGACAAGGATTACGCTTATAAGAACACAAAAAATAACCGTAAATCCCTGGATGCTGTTACCTATGATAATGATGGTAACATTATTCCGCTGTCAAAGCGATTCAATGATGCATTAGCCGATGTACGATATCAGAGATCCGGTCAAACTAACTCTCCTGCAAAGGTGGAAGCTGAACTACGAGAAACTCTCATTGGAAAACTGCGTAGTGCCGGCATCGATGTCATCACCGATATCAATGAAGGACAGCGTGTACTGGATACCTTCAATAAGGATGCTCGTCACCAAGCAGTTTACCATGGCAATAATTCCGTAAAGACAGGATATAATCCAAGAAATTATATTACACCTGTACGGGGAGAGTGGACTAAAGAAAAAATCATAAAGAGATTAAAAGAATCAGGTGGCAGTTTAGCTGGATATTCTCGTGCTGCAGAACTTATATCTGAATTTGATAGTCCAAAGGAACTTTCGGAAAATATGTTTTATCATGGTACTTATTATGGTGGAGGTAGATTAAAACCGAGTATGATAATGAGTGACAGAGAAGTAGAACGTATCGGCGGTGGTGGATATGGCGACAAATATTGGGGTATCAGTGTAAGTAAGAGCAAAGAGATTGCCTCAAGATTTAGCGGTATTCATGAAGGAGTTTTTATTTATCCTATCGTATTGGCAAAAAATGCAAATGTTAAAGAAATGCCAGATTTAAATGATGCAGCCGACTTAGATGATTGCATTATTGACCTTTGGAAAGAAGGTATTGACGCCGTATGGATTGGTGACAAAAACCGTGGTGAACAAGAGCTATGTGTAATCAATCCTAAAGCTATTGTCAACATTGACAGTTCTGATTACTACAAAGCATTCATGCTTGGAAGTGAAAAGAATCCTCTGCGTATTATTGATAAAGCAGGAATTGAAAAATTATATGCTGATGCCAAGACTTTCGTAAAGCAAAAGCAGGTTGCTCCCAGAAAGCCCTCTTCACCTTCATATTTTGTTTTGGATGAATCTGGAAGATTTGCTAAAGATAAGGATGGTCATTTAATCTTGAAGTCTAAAGAGAAATATCAAGAAGAAAGGAAAGTGTATGAACAAAAGATAAGTGACTACGAATCTTCGCAAGAGCTAGCAGACTGGAAACAGGTGCAATATGATGCTAGCAGAAATATCCGTTTCTTCAAGGACAAAGAAGGTACATCGTATGGCTTTACCGTCAATGACAAGATATATGTTGACCCACGTATTGCCACAGCTGAGACACCCATCCATGAATACTCTCATCTTTGGGCCACTGCCATACAGAAGGCCAATCCGAAAGAATGGGAGAACATTGTAGGTCTGATGAAGAATACATCCATCTGGAACGAAGTCAAGGCAAGCTACAAGGACCTGCATACCGACAATGAAATTGCCGACGAAGTTCTTGCAACGTATTCCGGAAGAGCTGGTGCAGAGAAACTTCGTAAGATGGTAAGTGACAGCAACGGCGAGGGAGTTTCCGCAATCAAGAAGGCAACCATTAAAAGGGATGTCTTCTTCCTGGAGTCTGCGCTGAAGAAATTCTGGCAAGCCATGGCTTCCTTCCTTGGTATTCACTATGAGAGTGCCGAACAGGTAGCCGACCAAGTGCTGAAAGATATGCTGAACGAAGTGAATCCTGTCAATAAGCTGAAGGAGTTTACAGAGAGCCGTGACAATCTCTATCAGGAATATGTCGAGAATGGCAATATGGAAAAAGCCTTCGAACTAGTTATGGAAGAAGCATCCATGAAGCTGGCAGAAAATCCAATGCCAGAGGTGACAGATGCCTATAGCGTTAGCCATGAGCAAGAGCCAGAGGCTACCATCAAAGTATATAAGGTATTCACTTTGGATAAAGATGGCGACCCTTCTGCCCTATTTGTAAGCGGCAAAGACAAGCTGCCAATGGGAGTATGGCTGAACGCACAGGACACATGGCACTTTACTGCGGCCAATGGCAAGGACTATGTGCCATCAACACGCAATCCAAACGGTAGAGGTAGCAAGACCGGCTCCTCTGTGCTCATACCAAATGAGCAGGTACGTCAGGAGTTAATCCAAAGAGGCTTCCTACCAGAAGGTTCAAAGGCCAAGTACATCACAGCCCTCGCCTACCGCCCTGGCTGGCATGCAGCCGACCTGCCATATTTTCCACAAGGAGGCAAGCAGGATCCGGAGAGCAACTATGGCAATGTTCATCGTCCCAACCAGGTTGTCTTCGAGTGTGAGCTTTCTGCTAACAAAGATTACACCGAGACTGCTAGGAGCCAAGCAAAGGCATATAACAGTGATGGAAAGTTTGTTGCACGCAATGCCGACCTTCAGTACATGCCAAAGAATGGATTTTACCAATATACCACCAACCAGTTCTTGAAGGATGAAGACAAGGGACATTGGTATATAGGTGGAGCCATGAAGATAAACCGTGCCCTGACGCAGGAAGAATGCGATACAATCCTGAAAGAGAACGGCAAGGCTGTCCAGGAATGGGAAAACGACATATTGGACTTGAAAAAGCTCAATTATGCCACTATTTCTTCAAAGGTTAAGCCAGTACTGTCACCAGTAATGCATGATGAGACAGGAAAAATGATTCCTCTTTCCAGACGTTTTGAAGACAACCGTACAGCCATCAATGAGCCACGGCGTATGTTTATTGGAACAATCGGTGCTGCCAATGTGAACACTGCCAGCAAATCAGTAAATCTGTCTAGTCGTCTTGAATTGTTAAGTCTAGCAAAACAGATGAATACTGCAGGTTCTTCTGCAAAAGACATTAAGCAAATTACTGGCTGGGAGATAGGAGCAGACAACAACTGGAAATACGAAACCGAAGATGTGAAACGCTTCGACTGGAATGGAAATATTCTCTACGAAAAGAATCATCCAGATTTCAAACGTTATATGGAACTTGTTAATAAAGACAACGAACATGTTTTTTGTGAAGGAGAAGCTTTACGCCCTAGCGAAGTAGAAGAGTATGACCGTCTTGCAGAGAAATATGGTGGATTAGATGGAAAGCTTGATAATCATACAACGTTGGATGCATATATAGATGCACCTGATGTTTTCGAAGCTTATCCTGAATTGAGGAATGTCAAGGTGGAATTTGAAGCTTTGAAAGGTAATGAAAAAGCTTGTTTCACCTCTGCCCACAATTATTTGGATCGTATTTTAGATGTAGATGACAGTGTAAAGTTTGGTGGAACCATTACAATTAACACCAATAAGTTAAACCGTTTCCAAGACGAGAAAGATATTCGCGGCATAATAGGACATGAGATTCAGCACGCAGTTCAAGAAATCGAAGGTTTTGCAAGAGGAGGAGCACCTCAAACAATCCGAAAGGAAATCCAGGAAAATGTAGCTTGCCATCAAGCAGAAAAGGATTTCATAGTTAGTAATCTCAAGCAATGGGCTGTATTGACAGATATGGCAAACCGTCTTGAAGCATCGACAGAAGAACTCCAGCGTGACGGAAAGGTATGGCAGGAAATTGGCCGCCGCCATTATTGGGATGCAATGAATGAGATTGACACATATCCAAACGAAAAGTACAAATTGGAAAATGAGTACGAAAAAGTGTTCGGAAAGGATTTTGATGATCTGGAAGTTGCAAAAAGTGGATATCATGTGAAGGAGGCTGCTATCGAGTTACGTCGTCAAGCACAAGTCTGCAAAGACGGGCTAACGACTTCCGACAAAATAACACTTAAGCAAATGACTATAATGGAAGAATCTTTAAAGAATAACAGCGACAACCAGATATACTGGAAGTTAGCAGGTGAAGTTGAAGCTCGGAATACCAGCAAACGAGTTGGAATGACACCGTTGCAACGCCGTAACACCTTGGCCTCGGAAACCGAAGATGTTGATCGTAAAGAGCAGATTGTAATCAAAGAAAGTCCGCAGAGAAACTACGTCACCTTATCTTCGCCTTCTACAGGTCGTTGGCACACAGCTGACAATGAACAGCGTGAGGCTTGTGAGGGATATGCCGAGTTGATCAGCAAGGCGATAAAATGCAATCTTGTCTGGAATGACAACTCTATTGGTAAGGCATTCAATTTGAATGGTCAACCTTTCGATATCGGAGACTCATATATACTTTCTTTACACTGCAACAAAAAAGGTTACAACACCCCTATCTTTGCAAGTGAGCAAGAAGTAAGGATGCTCAACATAAAAGTATGGGAGAAGACCGAGCCATTTTCGCTCATAAAAAATGGAGAGGTGAAGAAGTTGTATAATATAGAGGATCTCAGTTCATTTCCTCAAAGATTCGAAATCATCAAGCAAATTGAGGATAGAGAAACAATAAAGAAAGCTAAGGCAAATGCCTTGTCTGTTTTCCCAACCGAGAAATATCCGGAATTGAATATGACTGTCAAGAAAGATGTACAACTTGATTACAATGAACGCAGAGATTTGGCAAAGAATTTACTAGACTATTCTCGTGGTAAAATGCCAGACTCCTATGAGGCAAAGAGCAAGGAGACTCTCGTACGTAGTATCGCCATGGGAATGCTGGGAAATCTCTATGAGTTCCAATATTCGGAGAAGGTGCCAGGAAGTAATGGATTGATTGCACGTCTAGAAAGAGACCCTGCCTTCAGTAAGGAAATCCTGGATAAAGCATCGGCTTCTGTAGCAAAAGTAAGCACATTCGTAGAAGAGAACGTCCGGTCTTTCGGGGAAGACAAGAAGTTAGACCTTCGCAGTCTCACCCCCATCGATATGGATGTTGACGGAAACGGTATTGTTGAAAGTCAGGAAAATCTTGCAGCAGACAAGAAGCAAGGGGAAGATGAACCTGCTTCACAATCACAAGACACTTCCCATAAGCACAAAGGAAGAGTTGTATAATGTAGTTGTTTCCATCTTAGAGTGATACAAGCTCTAAGGTGGAAACTTCATTTTATGAGAGAAAACAGAATATTTTTATCCCCAAAGTGTTTTTTCTCATTAAAAATGTAGTTTATAAGCAATATTTTCGTACCTTTGCCGCCAAATATAAATAGTAAATGAGAAATATGAAAAAAGTTTTTTTAATATTATTGGGAGTTATCGTCTGCATAAACAGTTATGCGGCCGACAACGTTGTACAGCAGCGTAGAAATGTAAGAAAGGCATCAGTCAAGCCTGTTTCCCTGGTCAATGAGAATCAATTGTCTTTCATGGGAGTCTCTTTCAATATGTCATATAGCAATTTTGCAAAGGCATTGAAAGCTAAGAAATACAATGTCATTGATAAAAGTTCATATTATACCAAATATGAAATTACCGGACCGGCTTTTGGTTTATCTAATTGTAAGGTTGGTATTTATGCATACGACAAGAATTATATATGCGGTGTTTTCGCAGACAAAACCTTTACTTCATCAGAAACTTTCCAGAGTGCAAGAAGTAGTTTATACAGCTATATGAATAAGACATATCCTCATTATAAAGAGTATAACTATGATCTTCTAGACGAGAATGGAATCCTTATAAATTATTGTCACCGAGCTATATACAATGAATCGAATGTCTTTATTGGTGATTTCTTTATTAGTTTTAAGTTTTTCTCTGACGAAAGGAAAATCGAAGCAACTATAATAATGATAGACTATAAAAATAACAAAAAACATTCCGAAAAAGAATCAAATTATGTAGAAGATGGAAAATATGATATAACAAAATTTACATCGTCGTTATTTGACAAGTGTATATTAGAAAAATATGAAGATTATCTCCGCTTTATTATAGAGAAAAATAACAAAAAATATACGATTTTCGCAGTTGAAGACGATGCTTTTTACATCGGTCACTGTCTTGCAGACAATAATACAAGCTTAGCAGAAAAAAAAGAGTTGATGAAACGCTATTTTTCATCATTCAGACTGTCAGACAATTATTTCAAAGACTGTACATATAAGTATTTTAAGGAACTGCAGAGAGCTTATAACGAAGAGCAGATACATGCTGAAAACATCAAAAAGAAGAATGAAAAGGCTCTTCAAGAAGCCTTAGCAATAAGTTCACCTGGAGAGTATATCTTCCGTGCAATCGAGGGCTTGGACAATATCATAAAGTACAAGAAGGACGGCAGCTATGACAGACGTTACCAAATGTTCCGAAAAGCGTGGAACAGAGGCGTTGGTGGCAGCAGTAGCAGCGGTACCAACTGGGATGGCCTTAACGACGCCCAGAAGTCCGTGATTCATCAGAACGACAATGCGAGATAGTAAAAAACATGTCTGAAGGTGTACAAAGGGCACTTTCAGACGTGTTTTTTATATTCAAAGTGATTTTTATCATCATAAATATAGTTCAATATGAATTATTTCGTACCTTTGCAAGAGATTTGGAGTGGTACACTTTTAAAAGTATATACATTTTCATAAAAGCAGTACACTTAAATAATATACTAAGTTTAATAAATAGCATGGATTTATCAAAAGACTTCATATTACTCGATGGAGTGCCAAAAACTTTGCAGATTGATGCCATACAAAGGAATGGAACCAATGGGTATAGCGTGTGTTTCAAGAACAACGGACGCACATATAGATATGGACGTGACAAGGTGGTTTGGCTAAACAATCCGGAATGGAAAGACCCGACACAATGCAAGGTACTTGTGGACGGCATATTAAAGAACGGCATCAGAGAGATATGGAGATTTGATTACAACGGACACTCCTGCTGGAGAGTCATCTACAACAATGGTTTTGTGCAGGAGGATGCAGCAGGCAGAATTGTTGTTACGCAATCTTGCCTCCAAGAGGTCGTGAGCAAGGATGTGTTTGTATACATGAAGAATATGTCAACCATCAACAAATTGGGTAAGGACGAACAGAACCCAAAGGGAACGTTGTCGAGTATTTATAATAAGATAAATTTTATTGCCGAAGACTTGGTTGCTGCCTGTTATCTCGATCCTGCAAAAAACAAACCAAAGAAATTGAGCCACTATGACTTAATATATCCTTTCGGCTGCAATGCGAGCCAGAAAATAGCGGTGTCCAATGCTTTTGAGAATCAGATAAGCGTCATTCAAGGGCCTCCGGGTACAGGTAAGACACAAACCATCTTGAACATCATTGCTAATATCGTGAGGCAAGGCAAGACGGTGATGGTGGTGTCAAACAACAATTCTGCCACGGCTAACGTACTGGAGAAGTTGGAAAAATATGATATTGGTTTTATCGCAGCTTCTTTAGGCAACAAGGATAACAAGGAGTATTTCATAGCTAACCAACCTACCTTGCCACAGGAGTTGGGACAATGGGACCTGTCTTTGCAAGACAGCATCAAGAAAAAGAGAACACTGCATGATGCACTCAATCAACTTGACCGAGTATATGCCTTGCAAAACAAATTGGCTGAATTGCGGCAAGAACTGCAAGCGGTAGAGCTGGAATGGGAACATTTCAAGCAAGAACAAAACATCTCGAAAAGTGAAGTTTCCTATCGTAGAGCAAACTCTACTCACGTCATCTGGCTTTGGCTGAAACTGCAGTCCATAGCCGAAGGTATGGATGTGAAACAGTTAGGCATATTCCAACGCATCAAGCTGTGGTGGATGAAACTGATGTGCAAATACAAATGGCACATACAGCTTAGCTTCGATGCTACCAATCTGCGACCACTGATAATAGAACTGCAAACTCTCTATTATGTCAATCGTCGCAAGGAACTTGCTGATGAAATAGCAGACAAAGGACAGCAGTTGCATACATACGATGCAAAGAGTCTGACACAAATGCTTACAGAAAGTTCGCTAACATTATTGAAGGCTTCACTGCATGACAAATATGAGAAAGGAAGAGTAGTCTTTGCTGATACAGATAACATGCGCCTTCATGCTGATGAGTTCCAAAAGCAATACCCGGTTATACTCAGTACCACTTTCTCTGCAAGGTCGTGCGTGTTTGGTGATGCTCCCTATGACTATCTCATCATGGACGAGGCATCACAGGTGTCGTCCTATACAGGTACTTTGGCACTTACTTGTGCCAAGAATGCGGTGATTGTAGGTGATACGAAACAGTTGCCGAACGTGGAGACGGAAGAAGAGCGCATGAAGCTCAGAGAGATAGCAAAGCCATACAGCATTGCAGATGGCTATGACTGTGCCAAATACAGCTTCTTAGAATCGGTTCTGAAGGTTATCCCCAACATTACGGAAACGATACTACGAGAGCATTACCGCTGTCATCCACGCATCATAAATTTCTGCAACCAGAAGTTCTATGGCGGCAATCTATTGGTTATGACGGAAGACAAAGGCGAAGAGAACGTGCTGTCGGCTTTCAAGACCACTAAAGGCAACCATGCTGTTGGGCTTTTCAACCAACGAGAGATTGATGTAGTGAAGGAAGAAGTGCTGCCTACATTGGCAGATACAGGAAGCGTTGGTATAGTCACGCCTTACAACAATCAAGCGGATGCTTTCAACCGTCAACTGAATGATGTAAAGGCTGGTACCGTACACAAATACCAAGGGCGTGAAGAAGATGCAATCATCATGAGTGTGGTAGATAATCAGATTTCGGAGTTTGCCGATGATGACAGAATGCTGAATGTGGCAGTGTCGAGGGCTCGAAAGCGTTTTTCTCTTGTCGTAACAGGTAACGAACAAGAAAAGCATAGCAACATTACAGACTTACTTGAATATATCGCCTACAACAACTGTATAGTGACGGAGAGCAAATTGGCTTCCATATTCGATTATCTTTATGAACAATATACAGAACAACGAATGGCATTTCTCGAAAAGCATACGCAAATATCAGAGTATGCGTCAGAGAATCTAACTTATGCCTTGATTGGCGACATATTAGCATCCGATGCTGCCTATAGTAGTTTGAAAGTGTTGTGTCATATTCCATTGCGCCAAGTTGTAAAAGACACGTCCATGATGTCGGCAGAAGAATTGAAATATGCCTCCAACTATAATACACATTTGGATTTTCTCATAATCAACAAAGTGAGTAAGCTACCTGTACTTGCCATTGAAACGGATGGTTATTCTTATCACAATAACGAAACGGAACAACACCAACGTGATTTAATGAAAGACCATATTCTTTCAAACTATGGACTCCCACTTTTACGACTCTCAACAAAGGGCAGTGGTGAACGCAAGAAAATTATTGATTCATTGAGCACTATAGTCAATGAAGCATAAAATATTGATCAACTTGTATTTATGGTAAGTAACAGTCTTAGTTCTTAACTTTGATTGCAGTATATTCGTAAATACAGGAATCTTCCAAGCCTTTGAGGGTATGGACAACATCCTCAGATATAAGAAGGACGGCAGCTATGACAGACGTTATCAAATGTTCAGAAAGGCATGGAACAGGGGCGTTGGCGGCAGCAGTAGCAGCGGTACCAACTGGGATGGTCTGAATGATGCACAGAAGTCCGTGATTCATCAGAACGATAATGCAAGATAGCAAAAACACGTTTGAAGGTGTACAGAGGGCACCTTCAAACGTGTTTTTTGTATCGAGAGTGTTAATCAGAGAGCTGCACAATATACCCTTCCTGCTCATAGACTTTACCATATTTCTTGAACAAAGCGAGCAATGAAGACAACTCTGGATCTTCACATGCAAAAGAAGTTCCAGTGTTACTTTGTTCTCTATATAACTTAGAGTTACCCTTCCGGATTCTATTCTCTATATCAAGAGGAATAAAGAAGGTAGCCCTATCCTGGAGTTTAGCCTTAAATTCATTCCAGAAAATCTTGATACCATAGAAATCGAAATCCCCGAAATGAACATAAGGATTGGTTATACTTGACATCCAGGCAAGCAAGTCTGTCTTTGTTTCCTGCGAATATCTACAGATAAACAGCAGCTTTTTGTCCGGGAAACATTTGTCGAACAAATACCGTTGTTCTCTTATACGGAAGAAGTTTTCCGGATTCTCTACACCTACGACAATAACGTCATTCGGTATGGAAAAATGAGTAAAGTCATTCACAAAGAAAGCACTGCCAATATATGATGGCAACTATTTTTTTAAAGTTTGACATAAAGTATTCTGGATTTTCCAGATTCATCTAGCCTTTACAGACTACTCTTCACTTTCGATCCGAGATTTTTTTTGATGTATTCCGGTATAATCCGTCATCACCTGAGCCTTTTTACGTGCAATATAGGATGGTGGTGTATTAAAGACAGTAAGCCGAGGAATATGGCGAAATATTTTAGGAAAGCCCAAATCTCTGATTTGTGGAAGGAGTTCCAAAAATATTTTCCCATATAGTGGCTATGCCCGGTCCTTGGAGTCTGTCTGCTCCACCATAACTTTGCAAAGTAAAAAGCCAGGGTTGATGGAACATTCAAGAGAATAGCTAAGGATTGAGGTCGAAAAAGTGAAGGGTATATATAAATAGGTATAAGCCAAAATGAAAAGAGGGAGTATCCCTACTCCCCCTCTCTAGTTATAATATTAAATCACTCTTTTACCTTTGCACTCGGAAACAAGTTCCGCTTTATTCTTGGACACAGCGAACACAACATCCCTTCGTACGCTCGTAGTAGCTGGACGGATCCAAGTGACTATTTTGGTTGAAGCCCAAGCAGATACCGGAATCACTACTGTAGGGTGAAGAACTCCAATAGTCACCGTTTTGACGGACATCGCTCAAGCTGCCGATACCGATGAATGCACGATAGCCAGCAACAGGGAACCAGTTTCCTTCATAGGTACGTCCATCCTGATTGCTGGAGTTCCAGGTAAACGTTGATTCTGAGAAGTTAGAGTATTCTTCCTTGCTAGGCAATCTCCATCCTTCTGGACTTGGATCAAAGAGTGATTTGCCGGCTGCGTCGGTAATGTCGTTCCACTTCTTGATTTTGAAATGGTTAGGCGAAGCCCAATCGTAAGTACCTCTATTATGAGTATAGAACACCGCAGGAGTCTGCATCGCCTTGGCAAAGGAAACAGGCCCGTAAGTAACTGTAGTCTTTCCAATAGAAGTGCCATTGATGTCATATCTATTAATATCCCCAGTGAATGGATCCTTTCGTCCGAACTGATAGTAAAGACCGTAGGTCTTGTCACCATCAGAAGGAGTAGCCGAGGTAGCACCAAGGTTCCTATCCATGAAACCTCCAATAATCTTTGGCTCTTCAGTAATCCAAAGATGCCAGCTCCAGAGATATGCATCATTACCAGCACCCTTCTTCTTTACACCGACTACAACATTACCTTTCTTGCCACCAACAGCCTTTACATAAAGTGGCTGATTGCCTGTACCCTCATAGGTATCACCGGAAATAACCTCCCCAGCAGCATTACAGAAGTTGATGGCACGAGCGTTGATATCCTGCCAGATTACCTCTGCTACCCATTCAGATTTCTTGTCAAGTACGTTAGTAGCATCACCTACATCCGGGTTAGACCAGAAGATGTTGATGTTGTTGACAACATCTATCTTGCCTACACTAGTACCGGTAGGGTCCAGGATGAGACAGTTGGCAGTAGCAGGAAGTTCCGGAAGAGAATAATCCGGTATATTTTTATCTTCTGCCGTCCAATCCCCCATGTTCACAGAAAGCTTGATGTTCTTACCGGAAATGATGAGGTTGCCTTCAGCGTCCTGTCCAGCACCATTTGAGAAGTCAAGAGTATAGTTGTAACGCTTGCCCATCTGCCAGGCATCACCAATACCAACATACGCCCACTTGCCAGAGCACAACACCTTGCCACCCTGCATGGCGATGGAAACCTTCAGTGCGATGTAAGCACCATCTGCAGCCTTATTGGCAGAGGTCAAAGACTGAGGAATAAGCATAAAAGGCACATTACCTTGATCTTTGAAATCCTTGACATCAGAAGAAAGCTCCACAGCACCATTCTCCCACTCAGTGGTATAGCTACCGGTCTGGGAATCCTGTGACCAGGAAGCATCATTACCATCGCCACCAGTAGAAGGGAAAGAGAAAGTACTCTTGCTCATAACATTTCCAATCTTTACACCCGAAACCTTGACGGTGTAAGCCTTGTTGTCGTTCTTGGCAGCAATGGTAATCTGAGAAAGCGCATGCTTGAACTTGATATCTACGCCGTCCGTACCATTTTCTTCCAGATTACCCTTGGCATAGGCATAGATGAAATCTTTCTGTTCGGCAGCAGCAGCGTTCGGCGAGAAGTTCTCCAATTTCTGGAACTGGTGATCAATGCTGAAAGAAGCACCATCAGCATCCTCATTCGTAGCCATCTTGCAAGGCTCCGTAGGAGCATAGGCATAGAAGTTCAGATACTCAGAAGAAGTCGGCCAGAAGAAGTTACCTTCATTGGTACTCCAAGCCCCATCAGCCTTGGTGTAAGCGACATTCTCCATGTAGTTGTC
>JAIJLI010000079.1 GCA_022722495.1 Dialister sp.
CGACGCTAAAATCCAGTGAGACGCCATTTCGAGCGCAGCGAGATGGGGCATGCTAGCGGTATAGCGTGCTATGTTGAATAGTCCGATGCTATCGATATTTCAACACTTTCATGCAATACCGCTGCGTAGCCCCCTCACCCCTTCGGGGAGCTCCCCCGATGGGGAGCCAAGAACGTTCTGCCGCTTAACTTAATAGTATTACCTAGAGGAGAAGGCTACGATACGAGAATGCCATCTTCTAAAAAAGGCGGCGAAGCCGCCACCTCAATCCTGAACCTTGAACCCTGAACCCTGAACCAAATGAAAGCAAAGTAAAAAGGGGCTGTGAAGAAATGAGGATTCATTTCTTCACAGCCCCTTTTTGTTTTGGGGTAACGAAAAATGAGAAATGTTGGTGGCGGCTTCGCCGCAAATATATATGGGGCAATGCCCGCTTGAGGCGTTAGAAGTAAGACATCAGAAGTCTGATGTCTGATGTCTCCTAGTCGCCCAATCTCTTAGTCTAATCCCTAGTCCCTAATCCCTAGTCACCAGTCTCCTGCATCGTCAGAGCCTTTGCCGTTCCATTGGCATCGAAGATGGTGATGCGGTTCTTTCCGTTTTCCTTGGAGGTATAGAGCGCGTTATCGACCCTCTTGTAGAAGCTCTGCTCAAGCTCGCCCGGGCGGGCAATGGTGACACCGAAGCTGGCGCTGACGGGGGAATCGTCCGGGAGGACATGGGCGTGGAGAAGGGCATCCTTCATGTGGATGGAGAGCGTCTCCGCCGTTTCCAACGTGGAGCCGGGAAGGATGATGAGGAATTCATCACCGCCCCAGCGGCCAGCGTAGCCTCTGCCTGCGGTGTGCTTCTTCATGAGATCGGCAAGGGTGCGGATGACGGCATCGCCGATGGCGTGGCCGTAGGTATCATTGATCGTCTTGAAATGATCGAGGTCGATCATGATGGCAGAGAGCGGCATCCCGATCTCTGCATTGTTTTTGATGCACTGGGCGAGGTATTTTTCCATGGCACCGCGATTGAAAAGGCCGGAGAGGCTGTCGTGGGTCGCAGCGAATTGGAGAGCGTCTTTCGTCTCTTCCAGCTCTTTCATGGCGGTGCTGACGAAGGTCGCCATCTGCAGGAGATGGGTCATGTGCTGCGTCAGGTGGACGGGGTTATAGGAGACATCCTTTTGCTGCGCCTCTGCTGCTTCGCGGAAGACGACGACATTTCCCGTCAGATGGGCGGCGACGAGACGCTGCCCGGCGCGGTATATTTCTCCATGGGCGTAGATGCCGAAGGAAGGGGTGACATTGTTGTAATTGGCAAGGACGTCGCCGAGGTTCTTATTGAGGAACTGGTAGCGCGCGGCGCAGGAGAGAATGTGGGCGCTTTCGCCTCCGAACGTATGCATTTGCTCCCAGATCTTTTTCGTTTCTGCGAGCATCAGCTCCGGGTCGCCGTAGGAAAGGCGCATCTCTGTACCGACGGTGCAGCGGATATTGAAAAGGATGCCGCCATCGAGCGTGCGTCCCTGCGGCAGGTGTGCATGGACATAGCCATCTGCCAGCTGGAGCAGCGGAAAGGGGAGTGACTGCTCCTGAAAATCAGGGGTGTGGATGTATTTATCGTAGTAGTAGACCGCAGGCTTATGGTCAAGTTCTTTGATGACCATGGGACCATCCATTGCGGTCACGGTCAGGGGACGAGAAAGTGGGCGGAAGCCCAGGACATGGTTGAGCAGGATGGAGATCTCGCCTGTATAGACGCGAAGGACCATCCCGGCAGTTGAGATGTATTTCTTGGAAAAGACATAGGTATGGTCTGGCCAGGTCTGTGAATCCGCGAGTGCGCCCCAGACGGGAAGCGTCGACGGCAATTCATGCGTCAGTACGTTCAGGAAGGGCGAGAAGTCGGAAAAACGGTCATCACTCTGGGAGGCCAGGATCTCAATGCCACAGAGGGGCCGGGAAATCTTATTGATCTCACCCATCACGGCCCATCCGACAGCGTCCTCCTTCCCCGGTGCATGGTCGAAGCAGATCGTGTGGATATATGTCTTTTCGAAGACTTCGAAAAGGATGATGATCTTTTCGGTGTGGTTCACGCCCTGCTCAATGCATACGCTGCTCGTCATCCCGGAGATCTCTGCCTCCGGAAAGGATAGAGACAGTGCATCCACCATCTCCTGAAGGCCTTCTGCCTTCGTGTAGGCAGTGAAGATGGAGATCAGAAGGGAGCTTCCAGTCGCGCGAAGGGAACGAAAGGCACGGATGACTTCTCCGATCTCCGAGGGCTTGGAAATGGTATATGAGTACGGTTTCATAAGGGCTCCTTCTTTGGGAAAATAGGGTTTCAGGGTTAGCCCGTGGGGCGTGCTGCCTCTGGATTATGAATGAAAGCTCTGCTCGAATGAGGAGTGAGGAATGAGGAGTGCTGGTGCGGCGCATAAAAATATAGAAGCGCCGTGAATATATATAGGGCGATGCCCGAAGGTCTCTTGATAGTAGGTTTCCCTCGTATCGTCAGCCTTCCCCTCGAGGGGAAGGTGCCCCGTAGGGGCGGATAGGGCACAGGCGGGATGAAAGACAGATGTGGAAAGCGGAACAGCGCGGCACATGTGGGGAAATCGTGAGTCCCTCGCCGCGAATGACAAGGATTTCTCGCTTCGCTCGAAATGACGATGCGGGGGAATCTGATGTCTCCCAGTCCCTAGTCCCTAGTCCCTAGTCCCCAGTCACTAGTCTTGCGTCACCTCTTTCACCTGATGCTCGGCATCAAGGAGGATGATGCGGTTTCTGCCGCCCTCTTTGGCGAGGTAGAGGGCATCGTCCATGCGTTTGTAGAAGTTCTGCTCAGTTTCATCCGTCGAGGAGATCGTACAGCCGATACTGGCGGTGAGGAAGGAGAGGTCGGGGAGCTGGATACGCTGGAAGGACTTCTGCAGACGGCTCGCTACGATGAGTGCGCTTCCGAGTGTGGTGCCGGGAAGGAGGACGACGAACTCGTCCCCGCCCCAGCGGCCGGCAAAGTCGGTCGGACGGATCATGTGTTTCAGGATACTTGCGACTTCGCGGATCACTTCATCCCCTTTGGTGTGACCGAAGGTATCATTGATATGCTTGAAGGTATCGAGGTCGATCATGAGCGCGGAGAATGTGAGTTGGTGCTTGCAGGCATCTTGATGGCAGCGGCAGAGCATTTCCTCGATGGAGCCACGATTGAGGAGACCGGTGAAGCTGTCGTGGCTGGCAGCGAAGGAAAGCTGTTTCTGCGTCTCTGCGAGTTCTTTCGTGGTTTCCGTGACGAAGGTCGCGAGCCGCTGGATCGTAGAGAGCGTTTCACCAAGGACGACGGGGGCATGCGGCTTCTTCGTCGCAGCCACGAGGGGTGCCTCGCCTTCGCGGAAGCAGACGGAGATGAGGCTCATATTGGTCGCCTGTGTTTTTCCTTCGATGCGGATGAGCTCGCCATTCACGTACCCGCCGGGCGCGACGCAGAAGTCGCTGTAGGCAGACAAGATCTGATTGGCATCCTCCTTCAGGAAGTAACGCCGCGTGACACAGGAGATGAGGAGCATCCCTTCGGGGGCAAAGCACTCGATATGGCCAAGTGCTTCGCGGCTGGAGAGGATGACCTGATCGGGGTCGCCGTAAGCCATCTGCACCTGATCGCCGACGTGGCTGAAAGCATTTGTCTGAAGCGCACCGTCGCTTCGATGCTCGAGCGGGAGAACGGAGAGCTGGACCTGATGTCTGCTTCTGACGAGAGGGAAGAGCAGCTCGCTTTTCCCGAAATCCGTGCTGTGAAGATATTTCTGATAAAAATAGGCCGCGGGCTTGTGATCGAGGGAGCGGATGACGAGCGGGCCGTCTATCGCTGTGATGGTCATGGTGCGTCCGAGGGGCTGCCAGCCCATGACGCTCGTTGTCATGACCTTTACGTCACCAGAAAAGGTGACAAGAAGGATACCGCAGGAAAGGATGGCATCCTTGGTGAAGACGTAGATGCCATCTTCATTCCGATAGGTATGGGCATACCCGCCGCATATGGGAATGTCCTTCCCTAACTTGTCGAGTGCGGTCAAAAAGGGCTCGAAGTCGTAGTAGCGCTGTGTCATCAGCAGAAGGAGCGCAGAGAGGTCTTTCTGCCTTTGGCAGAAGCTTCGTGCTTTTTCCCCGAGCTCGCCCATGGGCTCTTTCGAAAAGTCATAGATGGCGGTGTGTACGTCACTCTTTTCAAAGAACTGAATGGTGACGACAGTCTGACGGAGGCGCATGCGGCCATGATCGATGCCGCCGGCGGTCGTCATGCCGGCGATCTCTGCCTCGGGGAAGGCAGCACAAAAGAGCCGGGTCATCTCGCGGATCGTTTCCGGCTTATTCCAGTGCGTATATATGGAGATCAGGATAGACTGCTTTCCCGGGACATAGGAGGCTGCAAAAAGACGGATGCAGCTTTCTATATCATCGAGAGAGCGGAGACAATGGGACATTTGGAGCATGAATCATCAAACCTTTCAGAGGAAGCCTTCGCACGTGCATCGAAGAGGCTTATTGGGAAATGCTGATCTCAGAAAACAAATCCATGGTGCATGTTTTCGAAAGAGTCAGCGTTTCCGGTGGGAAGCGGAAATTCGTTTCTTTCGGTTTTACGGTACGCCGCCCACCCGTCAAAAGGTTAAATTTAGGGGGGGTAAATAATTTATTTTAAATATACATTCAGATTTTAAATAGGAATTCAAGATATGTTTCAGTGACATTCACTATAATCTTTTTGTAATTCCTAAACAGTAAATACGGAGTTTGAGAGTTTTGATTTATACTTTGTTTATATGATGCATTATACCACTCCTTTTTCTGCCTGGGAATAGGATATATACAAATATGCAAAAATAGGGCTTACGATCGAACGTATACCTCTGGAAGCCGCCCTAGTCATACCCCGTCCCCTGTGATATGATAGAGAAAATTTTTTTACTACGAAGACCCATGATAAAGGAGGATCTCAGATGGAAGATCCCAATTATGAACAGACAGATATTTTTGCATTCATGATGGAAAAGACGGCGGGGAAGAAGCAAAGAGTGCGTACAAAGAAGGCGGCTATCTCGGAAGAAGCGTCACTCTTTGGCGAAGGAATGGCACAAGAGAAGAAGCCGGCTCGCGTGAAGAAGGCTTCATCGAAAGCGTCGGTCGCTTCCTCGAAGGCAGCGCCGCAGCCAAAAGCAGCCGCGAAAAAAGGGGAAGAGAAGGAAATGAGTGAGCCGGGGAATGCCGCGTCCGGAAAGGGCAGCTGGCGGGAAAAGGTCTGGGAATTCGACATCACCCATCCCTCGCAGGATATCAAGGACACGATGAAGGAGGCGCTCGTGGCCGAAGGCTTCATGAAGCGCGAGGCGAATAAAGTCTTCAAGGGGCTTTTCTTCAAGGAAAAGATCTTTAATACGAAGAACCAGGCGCTGGAGTATTTAGAGAGTGTCCCGACTTCGTATGCGGTGAAGTACAAGATCGGTATCGAGCCTTCGCCCAAGATGATCGCTCTTGCCAAACGTCTCAAAGAAAAGGAAGAGCGTCTCGCCGCTTATAAGGAGACGCAGACTGAGAAAAAGTTCGCGGGGGACTTCATCACCTGCCTGCATTGCCATTCGCGTGTGAATGCGGACTTCGTAAAGCCGCCGCTCTGTCCGGTGTGCGGCGATGACATGCGCTCGGATACCGCGGTGAAGACCATCCGCACTCTTGAGGAAGCGGTAGCAGAGCTCAGAAAGCGCTTTGAGGATACCGCAAGGAAGTACAACAGCAAATTCACCGGCGGTGAGAAATGGATCATCCGCCTCGTGAATCCGTTCTGGGAAGAAAAGTGATGAGACGAAGGGACTGGGAGACTGGGAGACTGGGAGACTGGGAGACGTTAGACATCAGGTATCAGACATCAGGTATCAGACATCAGACGTCAGGTATCAGACATCTGACATCTGGAGCTTAAAGTCTCCAAGTCTCTAAGTCTCTAAGTCTCAAGTGGGCATCGCCCCATATATACTCGCGGCGAAGCCGCCACCACAACCCTGAACCCTGAACCCTGAACCCCATACCTTGAACCTTCCACCCCATTGCTTTATAATAAAGTGGTCAAATTTCATATCATTGGCAACGAAGTCCATGGCAAAGTAGTTTTGCTGTGGACTTTTTTGAAGCGAAGGCTTCAGGAGGGAAAACTATGTACAGTATGGCAGCACCCCATGCGAAGGGGAAAAGCGCAGAGGATAATATTTTTGCCGCAAACAACCGCGCGATCGCGTTGGCAGAGAAGATCGGCACAGAGAATGTGGTGAATGCGACCGTCGGATCCATTCTGGATGAAGATGGCAGTCTGGTCGTGCTGGATGTGGTGAAAGAGGCTCTCTCGGCCCTCACGCCGAAGGAAATGTGCGCATATGCACCGATCCAGGGATATCGCGCTTTTCTGGATGCCTGCGTCGACCAGTGCTTTGGCAAGTCGCGTCCGGAGGGCTACATCGATGCCTGCTCGACCCCCGGCGGCACGGGCGTGCTGCATCATGTGGTGCATAACTACTCGGAGGTCGGAGACGAGGTCCTCATCTCTGACTGGCACTGGGGCGCGTATGACAGCCTGATCGATGACAACAACCGCAAGGTGCGCACCTTCTCTCTTCTGACAGAGGACGGTCATTTCCATGCGGCAGATCTCAAGGAGAAGGTGGAAGATATCCTCTCTCGTCAGGACAATATCGTCATCATCCTGAATGGCATCGCGAACAATCCGACGGGCTATTGCCTCTCGGATGAGGAATGGCAGGCAGCCATCGATGTATTGAAAGAAGCGGTCAAGGATGAAACGAAGAAGGCGATCCTGGTGCCGGATGTGGCATACCTTGACTACAGCGGCGAGAAGGAGGAATGCAGAAGATTCTTCCGTCTCTTCGGCGGTCTCCCGAAGAATATTCTGACGGTCTGTGCCTACACCCTGTCCAAAGGCTTCACTATGTATGGCCAGCGCATGGGCGCGATGATCGGGATCTCCTCCGATAAGGATGTCATCAAAGAATTCGTAGACATCAACCAGTACGCCAGCCGTGCGACCTGGTCGAACTGCAACAGTGCAGCGCAGAATGCGATGATCCGCATCTGCAGCGACGATGAAAAGATCAAAGCGCTCGACGCAGAGCGCGCCAAGTATTTCCGCCTCATTCAGGACAGAGCGGCGATCTTCATGAAGGAAGCGAGAGAGGAAGGCGTGAAATTCGTTCCCTACATCTCCGGCTTCTTCATCACCATCCCGGTCACCAAGTCTCAGGCGGTCTGCGACTATCTGGAAAAGGAGCATGTCTTCATGGTACCGCTGAAGAAAGGCATCCGCCTGGCCGTCTGCTCCGTCTCCAAACCTAAGATGGCCGGTCTTGCCCACAAGCTCGCCATCGCGATCAAAGAAGCAGGCGCAGAGCAGTAGGGGAATTAGAAACCGCGAGTGATTTGCGGCTTGAATACCGCTTTTGGGCATTGCCGTTTACAAAAATCGGAGTTTGGGTACTGCCGTATATCGCCTGCTTGAAACGCATTTCCCCACTCTCTTTCATACCGCCAGTGCCCGATCCGCCCCCGCGGGGCACCTGCCCCTAGAGGGGAAGGCTATTAAGTTAAGAAAATCGTTAGCTACGTAATGTCTTGCTTCCCCCTTTGGGGGAAGTGCCGAAGGCAATATGTGCAAGCGAACTGGATTTTTAGGAGCGTAGTGACGCTAAAATCCAGTGAGACGCCATTTTGAGCGCAGCGAGATGGGGCATGCTAGCGGTATAGCGTGCTATGTTGAATAATCCGACGCTATCGATATTTCAACACTTTCATGCAATACCGCTACGTAG
>JAIJLI010000080.1 GCA_022722495.1 Dialister sp.
TATAGCCAGATGGGATTTTTGTTTAGCAAACAATATTTACCATATCAATTGTTGGATGCTTTTGGCAAGGCTGAGAAGTATGCTTATTTGGCAAAGGATACATTGAATGCGATTATCAATTACCAAAATAAGGGAGATGCTTATGATTATTTAGGAAAAAAAGATTCTGTTGTTGCTATCAATTTACGTAGCGCAAATATGTTTAAACGGATAGGTGACAACTATAATGCAGCTATCGCTTTGGGATGCAACTACAGCTATTATATAGAGAAGCAAGACTCTGTAAATGCGAAGAAGGCATTTGAAGCATACTTTTCTACAGGGTATGAGGGAAATCTGGAATATGAAGATTCTAAGGCTTATGTACTATGCCAAAAAGGAATATACTATATGTTTACTGGTCAGTTAGATTCTGCTTGTTATATTTTGCAGCAGAGTCTTAAGTTTTGTAAGTCTTTTAGCAATAAAGCTGCAACAACAAAAGCCTTGGCTCATTATTATGCAAAAGTTAACCAACCATCCTTGGCTATGAAGTATGCTTTGCAAAGTTCTGAATATAATGATTCAAGTTTGATGGAGGCAAGGAAAAACCAATTACAGCAAATGCAAGCGATGTATGATTATGGTAGAAATCAAGAAATAGCAAGAATGGCTGAGCAGAAAGCGACACGAAGTACACAAATGAACTATATGGTTGTTTTTGCTTGCGTCATTTTGTTGTTATTCCTTTCTTATATTTATAGAAAGCAGCTAGTTCTCAAGAAAAAAAGAATAGCTGTTTCTAAACTGTTATATGAGGATAGTTTGCTAAAACTCAAAAGGTTACAAGATGAAAAAGCTAAACTTGTGGCTGAAAACGATAACAAACTGTTTCAAGTCATTATGGAGAAGGAAAATACTATCGATAAATTAAAAGCTGAAATAAGCGATATACAAGACAAATACTCATTAACTTCTGTGTCTAATGTAGAGTTGACTTTGATGGATTCATCTATTTGTAAGAAAATTAAATTTATTGAAGTGCATCCAAGAAAGAAAATGAGTGATGAGGATTGGAAAGAATTGGCAGATACGGTAGAGAAAACAATACCAAACTTCATTCCGAGATTAAAAAATAAGCTCAATGATAAAGATTACCAAATCTGTTTATTGATTAGGTTAGGCTTCACCACATCCTTAATCGCAAGATTGCTAGGTCTATCAGATGCAGCAATCTCAAAAAGCAGAAAAACGATGTTGAAAAAACTATGCGGGAAGATTGGTAAACCAAAAGATTTTGATAAGTATGTTCTCCAGATTCAGTAAAATTTTGCAAGGTAAAATTATGGTAAATTATTCAATAAGGAATTAAAATAGAGAGAGTTATAGACCAATAGTAAAAAATAGGTAAATTTTAAATCGGTTTTTTCCTTGTCTGTTTCATTGCAAAAATGTACTTTTGCGGCGGAATTACGAACAAATGATAATTAAAATTGTTAAGACATGAAACATTTACTATTTCTTATTATTTGCGGTGGGGCATTGCTTTTATGTCCTATCCATACTAGAGCTGAGCCTTATACATTATCATATAGCTTGGATTATCCTGGTCAAGTACGCTCAAAAGGTAGCAGAAGTATTAAGCGACCTTTGGTTGTGGATTTGGTGGGTCACACATTGACTGTGCCAAGTCAAGTAATAGGCTATACTCTTACTCTTGTAGGTGGGGATGGTGCTATCTATTCTTTCGACGTAATAGATACGACATGTAGAATTCCACAAGAATTGAGTGGAAGCTATGAGTTGACAATAACTGATGGAAGCAATAAATATCAGGGAAGAATTATTGTAAACAACTAATTTGATATCTATAATAAGAATGTAAATCTATAATTGGATATAATATGAAACGATTCAAAGTCTTTTCAAACAACAACTTATCTACGTGGTTCGTATGTATGATAAGTATAATATTAACTGGCTGTCAACTGAAAGAGGTAAGCAACCAGTTAGAAGAGACTTTGAACGTATCAAAAGGAAATGAACAGGAATTATTGAAGGTTGTTGATTACTTTACTAAAAAGGGAGATACCCTTCAATTAAAAGCTGCAAACTTTTTGTTGGAAAATATGGCTGATAAATATTGGTTGGGAGGAAGTTCTGTTGCCGAATACTATACCTTTATAGATTCTGTTTACCAGATAAAGCAAGAAGAATATGATATACCTTATATATATTCCTGCTTTATTAAAAGGGCAAAGCATCTTAAAGATAAGCCACAATATCTGATGGATGCCGAAAAGATAAAAGCGTCCTATCTTATTAAGAATATTGAAGAAGCATTCAATGTATGGAATAAACCTTGGAATCAGTTTCTGACGTTCGAAGAATTCTGTGAGTATATACTTCCTTATAAGGTAAATAAGGAAGAACCACAAGAGTGGCGGAATTTGTATGCAAACAGATTTTCGCAAGCAATACCTGCATCTATACAGACTGCAGAAACCGCATGTTGTGAAGTAAACAACCAACTTATCGGTTTGCCAATACATATAAGTACCAGCAGCATTATGCCAATAGATTTGCGTCCGAGTACTTTGTATAATATAAAATTTGGCTTATGTAGCGATTATACAGCATTGGGGATCTATGCAATGCGTTCTGTGGGTATCCCTGTAGGCGAGAATTTGATTCCTCATTGGGGAAATAGCAATCTGGGACATGTGTTCAATTTTGTCTATGGTAACGACCGAAAGTATCATGACTTTGCAAGTGGTGAGCAAAATCCCGATGAGCATCTTGTTAGATTTAAAAATAAAATCCCGAAAATCTACAAGATGACTTTTGGACGTCAAAACACATCCTTAGGTGTCATCAGTAAAGATTTGGAAGATGTACCTTCATTCTTTAAGAACCCATGCTTGGAAGATGTAACTGGTAAATATGCTGTCGTGAATGCCCAAACAACGGAAATCGACATTTCAAATAAGCAAAATAATAAGTTTGCCTACTTGTGTGTATTCGATCCACAAGGTTGGTTTCCGGTCGCTTGGACTCAAATAGAAGGAGATAAAGCTGTTTTCAAGAACATTGGTCCTAATATTGTTTATCAAGCTGCTCTATATGATAAAGGAGAGATACAGCCAGTAGGTAATCCCTTCTTTTTGGATAGTATCGGGCGCAAAGCATACTTTGTTCCTCAAAAACAGAAACAGCAGTTGCGATTGGAAAGGAAAAAAGAAAATTCCTCTAGTTTAGAAGAAATTGTCCTTTATATGAAAGGGGGTAAGTTTCAAGGAGCCAACAAAAAAGACTTCAGCGATGCCGTTACATATCATGTAATAAAAGCTACGCCAAAGCCTAAATATACGACAGTCATCTGTGATGAAAGTGCCCAAAACAGGCCCGTGAAATATCTGCGTTATTTATCATCTGATGAAACGTATGGTAATATGGCAGAGGTGGAGTTTTATGCATGCGGACAATTGAGGCCATTGAAAGGAAAAATAATTGGCAAATATGAAACGAGCCGTTTTTATCCAAGGAATGGAGCTGAAAAAATGTTTGATGGAGACCCTTTGAGTTTCTTTCATACAAATGACACATTAAGTTGGGGAGGTTTGGAACTCAAACAACCTGTTTGTATCAACAAGATAAGATACCTCATCAGAAATGATGATAACGGAATCAGAAAAGATCACCTCTATGAACTCTTCTATTGCAAAGATGGTGTGTGGACATCACTTGGAAAGAAAAGGGCAATATTAGATGATGAGCTTATCTATAAAAACGTTCCGCAAGGTGCTTTACTCTGGTTGCGTGACCTCACAAAAGGACAAGAAGAAAGAATTTTTGAATATAAAAACAAAAAAGTATATTGGTATTAATCATGAAGGATTTAAGATTATCTTCATACACGATTTCTGTAAAACTGGAAGCTGAGGAAGACAAGTTTTTCTTAGTGCATGGCTATACAGGAGCTATAGATATAGTTGAAGGAGAATGCTGGAGACAAATAGAGCATTTTTCTTCTAATAACAGCTTGTCTGAAGAAACGATAAGAACTCTTCAGAAAAGGGGATACCTTACAACTCGTACCCCTGAAGAAGAGCTACAGTATATTTGGAAAATAGCTAATGTGCTACATAAAGCACAAGCAAAAATGAAAAAATTCTGGAGTTTCGTCATCACGTATGATTGTAATTTCAGATGTCCGTATTGCTTTGAAAATAAAATATCAAAGAACGGATCCCAGTGGACTAAAATGACATTTACCAAGGAAATGGTAGATAAAGCCTATCAAACAATGAATTTGATAGAACCACATAGAGAACTTCATCAAGATGAAATTCTTCTCTATGGTGGAGAGCCATGTTTAAGAAACAACAAGGATATAGTTGCGTATATCATTAAAAAGGGTATAGAAGGAAAATACAAGTTCAAGATTATATCTAACGGGTATGATTTGGATTATTATGAGGGTCTCTTATCAAAAGACTATATCAATGGAATACAGATTACAATAGATGGTTATAAGACAAAGCATAACATGCGTAAACAGCATATTGTAGAAGGAGATTCTTTTGATAAAGTAGTATCAAATATTGGTATGGTTTTGAGAAAAGAAATTCATGTAATACTTCGTATCAATATTGATGAAAATAATAGTGAAGATTTAGTTCTGTTGAAAAAATTCTTTGTGGAAAATGGATTTGCTGAGAGCCCTTATTTCTATTTCAGTCCAGCAATATTGATAGATACGAAAGCAAAGTGCAATACAAAAGACATAAAGTTCTTCTCATCAGAGTCATTCATCAAAATGTTGGAGGATAAGTCTCTTGTCGAAAATCAAGATTTCCAAAT
Source organism: Dialister sp. (assembly GCA_022722495.1). Taxonomy (GTDB): domain Bacteria; phylum Bacillota; class Negativicutes; order Veillonellales; family Dialisteraceae; genus Dialister. The sequence continues at coordinate 4,843 of JAIJLI010000080.1, forward strand.
AAAAAATACTGTTTTAGCATGCTTGAAAAACAGAAAATGCTATAAGCTAAAGTCTACGATATGTCCTTCTCAATATGGCTCATATATGTTTGATCCATATGGAGACATATATACTTGTTTGGAAACCGTAGGGCAAAAGCAGCATAGTATAGGAAACTATAAAGAGAACCTAATTTGGACAAAAGAAAAAGTTTTTTGGTTTTCTAAAAATATTAGTAATATGGAGTGTTGTAGCAAATGTAGATATGCTTTATTGTGTGGAGGCAGATGCCTTGCAAAGACTCTATATACAAAAGATAAAGGATTTGAAGTTACAGAATGCAAAAAATTTGGCTATCAGTTTCCAAGGTCAATAAATTTTGCGTATAATACTTTTCTTAACAAATTTAAATAAACAATTATGGTACAAAATGTTTTAGTTTCTCTTAATGAGAATTTGTTCGATGAGATGTTCCTTCAGGAACTGGAAACTCGACTGGAGACAGATCCATTACTTCCTAATGGTCTTGTTGATTTGATGGATGATAGTAGTGTTAACCCTTTATGTACATGTAACAATGGTAGTACTTTTTCGGAAACAAATACTTGTTCATGTAATGATAGTAGCACTTTCTCTATTCAACGTCCGTAAATGTGCATTTTCTTTAAAGAGTTGCCCTTCGGGGGCAATTCTTATTTAAAACAAAAAATAAGCTGTTATGAAAAGAATTATATCTATATTGATTGTTACTTTTTTCTTCTTATCCACTTATAGCCAAAACACCTTACAAGGTAGAATAGAAGACCTACGGAAACAAGGAATTCCATATACAACTATAAAACTTTTACAAGTGAATGATTCTTCATTTGTAAAAGGACTCGTCTCTGATAGCTTAGGTTACTTTCAGACAACTATGCCACAAGAGGGAAAATATATTCTAATAGCAAATTCTTTAGGTTATGATTCTAATGTGCAAATTGTTGAAACCAACAAATCTTCTCCAATAATTGTTACTTTAACTTCAAATAGCATTGCACTCAAAGATGTTGTTGTAAGGGGAAGCAGTATTACTAGGAAAGATACCCATCTTCAGATTATACCAGATAAACAAATCTATAAACACACCAATAATGGATATGATTTGCTGTATGATTTAATGATTCCCAATTTACAAATTGATAGACAAAAAGGTGCTGTTACCACAATTGGTGGTACTGTCACGCTCTATATAGATGGTCGTAAGGTAGAATACCGTGAAGTAAAAGGATTGAAATCAAAGGACATTCTCAAAGTGGAATATTATGATGTTCCAACAGGAAAATATGCAGGTGATTATGCTTCCATAAACATAATTACCCGTCCTATGACTACTGGTGGCTATATTTCCGTGGATGGCACTCAACAACTAGCATACCAAGAAGGAGATTATAATCTCGCAGCAAAGGTAGCCCATGGTAGTACTAGTTTTACCATTTTTGGGGGATATAACAGACTCCACTATGATGCTGATAAAATAGAAAGAGAAGAATTTTTCCATTTTGACAATAATGAGATTTCCCGTTCGTATTCAAGTTATGAGGGTGTAAATAAGCAAAATCAAGAATATGTGCAGTTGAACATTCTTACGAAAAAGAAAAAGTACATGTTGTCAGAGAAACTTTCGCTTGTGAGAAAAGAAAATCCTATAAATCAAACCAACGGAATTCTTTTTGCGAATACGGCACAAACAAGTACAGCCCAATGCTCTACAAATACGTCTTCTAGTTTAATGCCACGTCTTTCTCTTTATGGTAACATAGATGTTACGGACAAACAATATGTGGAACTGTCATTATCTGGGACTTATGGCAGAAACAAATATTCAAATATGTATAAAGATGAAAAATTGAATACAAATACGATTGTCAAGGAGGATTATTATAGTGCAAACTTTTATGGGAAATATGGTATCATATTCCCACACAAAAATAGTTTATCTTTTCATCTAGGCTCTGTCTATATGAATACGATGTCGCAATATATGGGGACTTATGAAGCATGGCAGCATCAATGGTCTTCACAAAACTATGCATTCGTAGAGTATGTACAACAATTTGATAAATGGAGATTGCGATTAAAGCCTGGAGCATCAGCTCTTTATTATCATACAAAAGATGCAGATGCAGTGAGCCATTATATTCCACAGTTGCAATCAACAATATTTTGGCAGCCAACAAAGAGTCAGCAAGTGTCGTTGGATATATTGTTTTCTAATGCTTATCCTACTAGTAGCTCTTTAAATACTGCAGAACAAATTATTGACGACCTGCGCATTAAAAGAGGAAATGAAAATTTAAGACCTATGGACTTTTACCAAGGAACAGTTAATTATAATATACAAATAGGTTCTAAAATAAATATTACCTCTTTCAGTAATTTCGTATATCAGCATCATCAATATGTTGAAACTTATTATGAAGAGAATGGTAAACTAATAAATAGTATGGACGATCATAATAATAGCAGAGGTTTCATTGAAATGCTCTCCCTGTCCTGGAAAGCTACAGATAATCTTCGTTTGAAAATCGATGGAGTTTATAACCATACAGATGTTTGGGGTAAATTTCGAACAACTTTCAACTCTTGGCGTGCCTATATGAATGTAAACTATTATTGTAATGAATTCGCATTTCGTATTTGGGCAAATACCAAAGGCAAAGAGATGATACTTCCTATGATTACTGTAGAACATGTACCAGTTAATTATGGCGGTTCTATCAATTGGAATCATAAAGACTGGAGCTTTGAGGTGGGTACTGTATCCCCTTTCCATAAAAACAATGAGTTTATAGAAACGCTGAATGTTCCTGTTTACAATTCCCAAGAACATATCATTTCATCAACAAACAGGAAGTTTTACATCCAAGCGGCCTACACCTTCAACTTCGGCAAGAAAATCCAGAAGGATTGGAAAAATATTGATATGAATGTGAATAGCGCAATTTTGAAAGCAAAGTAAAATATGAATGAATATTGCAACATTGA
>JAIJLI010000081.1 GCA_022722495.1 Dialister sp.
GGTCTATCCCTGCTTCTGCAGTCGTGCCCGTCTCCACAGCATCGCCTCTGCGCCGCATGAAGGAGAGGGGCTGCCGGTCTATGATGGACACTGCCGCCGTCTGAGTGCGGAAGAAGTCGCGGACAGAGACAAGGGGAAGGCGCCTTCCTGGCGCCTTCGTATGGAGGAAAGCCGCGTGTCCTTCAGAGATCTTTTCTGCGGAGAGGAGACATGCGTGCTCCGTCCCGGCATCGATGACTTTGTCCTTCGGCGTGCCGATGGCATGGTCGCTTATCAGCTCGCCGTATCTGTCGATGATGCGGCGATGGGGATGACGCATGTTTTTCGGGGAAATGACCTTCTCTCCTCGACCTTTTATCAGCTCTATCTGCTGAAAAAACTGGGAGCTACCCATGTTCCGACTTACGGACATCTGCCTCTTCTTGTTGATGCGGAGGGGGTCCGGCTCTCGAAGCGTCAGAAAGGTCTCACTCTTCGTGAAATGAAGGCAGAGGGCAAGAAGCCTTCTGATATCATCGGACGCCTTCTGTATTATGCAGGCGCGCTTCCAAAGCCGATGCCCGTATCCGCGGAGGAAGCGGCTCGGAATGTCGGCTTTGAGGAGCTGAAGCACCTGTCTTTGCCGCATATCGTGGTGACGCAGGTCTAAAAAACGGCTATAATGAATCTATAGATGGTTATCCGGGAAAACGATGATGCGATTCGCGATGGGATCCGTACTTCCCCGGAGGATCCGGTAAAGGAGCTGATTTCCATGATCCACATCACCTGTGAAGGCAGAAGTTTCAACTTTTTTGACGGTGCGACACCGCAAAATTTATGGAATATGGTCCGCGGTACAAGGGGGAAGGAGGCGGCGGTGCTGGCAGAGATGGATGGCGAGCTTCTTGATTTCCAGACACCGTTTCCCTCCGGAGGAGATGTGCGATGGATCCCTCTTTCAGCGCCAAAAGCGCATCAGGCGTATGTGAGAAGCGCGATCATGCTTCTCGTATGTGCTGTGGAAGAGATCTATGGAGAAGGGGCAGATGTCCTCGTGAAGCATTCGCTGGGAAAATCGCTGTATTGTGAATTCGAAGACGGTCATGTACCGCTCAAGAAGGAGCTGGATCGGCTGGCGGAACGGATGCGTGAGATCTCCGAAGAGGGACGCGATATCACAAAGCTCGTCGTCGGAAAGAAACGTGCGATGGCCTTCCTTCGCATCAAAGGGCGGGAAGAGGATGCAGAACTTACAGGGCAGCTCGCCGGGAATACGATCAATGTCGACCAGTGCGGGCGTGTGATCGACTATTTCTTCGGCCCTCTTTTGCCGGATATGAGCTTCGTGCGGCTTTTTGCGCTGAAGTCTTATGCGCCGGGATTTCTGCTGCGCCTTCCGGATGAGGATTTTCATCTGGCTCAGGATGAAGCAGAGGACCCGCTCTTTGCGAAGGTTTTCCTCGAAAGCCAGAACTGGTCCGAGCTTATCGGCTGCCAAAATCTGGCGCAGCTCAATGCTTCTATCGAGAATGGAAAAATTCTCGACTACATCTCCATTGCGGAAGCGCTGCATGAGAAGAAGCTTGCAGAGCTTGCAGATGCGATCTGTGAGGCGAAGCCCAGGATCCGTCTCGTCTGTATGGCAGGGCCGTCATCCTCGGGCAAGACCACCTTCATGAGGCGTCTCATCGTCCACCTGCAGGTGAATGGGGTACGCCCCGTCATGATCTCGCTGGATGACTATTTCCGCGATCGAAGCGAAATGCAGGGGGAAGACTGGGAAGATATCCACGCGCTTGATCTGGACCGTTTCGAAGGAGATATCACCGCACTTTTGGAAGGAAAGCCGGTGCGGCTTCCGACTTTCAATTTCATCACTGGGAAAAAGGAATGGAATGCGCCGCCCGTGACGCTCGGGAAGGGGCAGCCGATCCTTGTGGAAGGGCTCCACGCACTGAATCCGCGCCTCACCTATTTTGTCCCCGGCTACCAGTGCATGCATATCTATCTTTCCGCACTGACACAGATCACCATTAATCACCATAACCGTATATCGACCTCGGACACGCGGCTTCTTCGCCGTATGGTGAGAGATATGCAGTTCCGCGGAAACCCTCCGGAAAAGACGATCTCTTCCTGGCCAGGCGTCCGCAAAGGAGAGGAACGGAATATTTTCCACTTTCAGGGACGCGCCGATGTCGTGTTCAATTCCGCTCTTCTGTATGAGATCCCTGTTCTGAAACGGATCGTAAAGCCGTTTTTAGAGGAAATATCGAAGGACAGTCCTGCCTATGGGGAAGCCCGGCGCCTTCTGGAATTCCTCGCGCCCTTCCGTGAGCTGGATGCATCGCTCGTGCCGGATCATTCGCTGCTTCGCGAATTTGTCGGCTATCAAGGACTGGGAAGGTCGTTCCTGAATCGGTAGCGCTTTCTCATGGATCCCGAATGAAAGCTCTGCTTGCATGAGAATTGCGGGATGAGAAATAACGGCGGCTGCGCCGCAAATGAAGGACAGCCGATGCCGAATATCTGTTGCTTTTCTGCACGGTCAGCGTTCTCCTTATCGGGAAGGCAGATCGTCAGGTCCTGTGGATTCGAATCACTTTCCCATTCTCCTACTAGCAATCTTTGGCAAGACAAGGTACAATAGAAACAGCTTTAAGACAATTCTCATTTCTATTTGGAGGTCATGCATCATGGCAGAAGAAAAAAGAGTAAACCTGAAAGCCCAGAAATTCGAAGCCTACACCCAGGCAAACAAAATGGACTTTTTCGTCAAGAATGAAATGAAAGATGAAGCAGATACCGTTGTATTCCAGTCGAACCTGAAGGTCGAAGGACAGACCATTCCGCTCGGCATCATCACAGACAATACCATCTACACCATCATCCGCGTTCAGATCGGAAGCCAGCTCCTGAAAGATGAAAATAAGCTCGCCCTCCTCGAATACCTGAACCAGCTGAATCGCAGCTACAAGGTCTTCAAGTATGTAGCAGCAGAAGACGGCAGCATTTTCCTCGATGCGTGCCTCCCGAGCACGAACGAGAGCTTTGACGCAGAAATCGTCCGTGTCATCCTCGATGTCATCGTCGATCATCTGAACAATGAATACAAAAACATCATGAAGCAGGCTTGGAAATAATGTCTCTTCCACAATTAAAAACGGCTTTCCGAAAGGAAGGCCGTTTTTGATTGCGGAGGCTTCGCTCAAAGAAAAGATAACGATGCCGGAGGAGCTGTGCATCACGAGTTACTTTTTCATAGCAAATTTTTTCTAAAAGCTATATAATAGAAGAAATCTATTTGCCGAAATGAAAATATAGATCTTCATTTCATGTCTAGGAGGAGATTTCATTGTTAGCATCCAAATTATATAGCCCGACCCTGAGAGAACTGCCTGCCGACGCTGTCGTCATGAGCCATAAGTACATGCTGAAAGCCGGCATGATGCGAAAGATCGCCAATGGTACCTATGCGTACCTGCCGCTGGCTTTCCGTGCCATTGAGAAAGTGAAGAAGATCATCCGTGAGGAGATCAATAAGACAGGCGCACAGGAGATCCTGATGCCGATCGTACAACCGTCGGAGATCTGGCAGAAGACGGGACGCTGGGCCGTATATGGAGAGGAAATGTTCAAGCTGCAGGATCGTCACGGCAGAGACTACTGCCTGGCTCCGACGCATGAAGAACTGGTGACCACGCTCGTTTCCATGGATACCTCGTCCTACAAGCAGCTGCCGGTCTCTGTGTATCAGATCCAGAATAAGTACCGCGATGAGAAGCGTCCGCGTTTCGGCCTGATGAGAAGCCGCGAATTCATCATGAAGGACGGCTACACCTTCGATATGGATCAGGAAGGTCTCGATAAGCAGTACAAACTGATGTATGATGCATACTGGCGCATTTTCACCCGCTGCGGTCTGAAATTCCGTCCGGTCATCGCAGACTCCGGCGCGATCGGCGGCAATGCGTCTCATGAATTCGAAGTGCTGTCAGATTCCGGCGAAGCCGATATCGTATACTGCGAAGATTGTGATTTCGCAGCGAATATCGAAGCGGTCGATCCGAAGACGATTCCCTGCGATATCCGGAATGACAAGGAAAAGGAAATCGTAGAAACCCCGGGGCAGCACACGATCGAGATGGTTTGCAACTTCCTGCATGCGGATGTGAAGCAGTCTGTCAAGGCGGTCGTCTACAAGCTCGATGATACCGTTGTCCTTGCGATGGTGCGCGGCGATCATGAAGTCAATGAAGTAAAGCTCCAGAATATTTATGGTGCGATCAATGTGGATATGGCATCGGAAGAAGATCTGGAGCGCTGCGGTCTGACGGCTGGCTATATCAGCCCGATTGGACTTAAAAAGGTGAAGAATTTCGACATCATCTGTGATAAGACGGTCATGGAAATGCAGGATGCCTGCTGCGGAGCCAATGAAAAGGACAAACACTACATCCATGTGAATCCGGCGCGCGATTTCGGTGATGTGAAGGTGGACACCATCCGCCAGATCCAGGAAGGCGATGTCTGCCCGCACTGCGGCGGCAAGATCGTCATCACGAAGGGCATCGAAGTCGGCCAGGTCTTCAAGCTCGGGACCAAGTACAGCGAAGCGCTGGGGGCGACCTACCTCGATAACAATGGCAAGTCGCACCCGATGGTGATGGGTTGCTACGGCATCGGCGTCACCCGTACGGTGGCTGCCTCCATCGAACAGAATCACGATGACGACGGCATCATCTGGCCGGTCGCGATCGCGCCTTACGAAGTGGTCATCGTCCCGGCGAATAATAAATCGGAAGAAGTCATGGATGCAGCAAAGAAGCTCTATGATGCGATGGAAGAAAAAGCGGATGAAGTGGTCCTTGATGACCGCAATGAAAGAGCGGGCATCAAGTTCAAGGATGCTGACCTCATCGGCTATCCGGTCCGTGTGACCATCGGCAAGAAATGGCAGCAGTCCGGCAATGTGGAGATCCGTCTTCGTCGAAGCGGTGAGACCATCGAAGTGCCGTATGAAGAATGCAAAGCCAAGGTCATGGAGATCCTGGCAGAGCTTCATGAAAAGAACCAGTAAGGGGTTCAGATGGACGAAAAAGAACTGGAAGAGCTGCGCGCTTCGGTGCGCCGGATCGATAGTGAGCTGGCAGAGCTTTTTGAGAAGCGGCTGGAGCTGTCGAGAGGCATTGCCCTTTATAAGCTGAAAGCGCACAAGCCGATCTATGATGCAGAAAGGGAAGCGAAGAATATCGAGGCATTGTCTTCTCTCATCGAAGATGTGAGCAGCCGCCTTGATTTCATCCGTTGGTACCAGCTCTTGATGGATATCAGCAAAAAGCTGCAGTCGAAACTGATACAAGGGGAGACAAAATGATCGAAGAACTCAGAGGTACCGTCAGACGATGCATCTATGCAAGTGATGATGGCAGATTCTGCGTTTTTCAGATCGAAGATAAGGAAAGCCGCAAGCTGGCCTGCGCCACATACCATGGGAGAAACCCATATGTCGGCGAACAGATACTCATGCGGGGGTGCTGGCAAAAGCATCCCCGTTTTGGAGTGCAGTTTTCCGCTGAGAGCATGGAAATGGTGAAGCCGGAGGAAACGGAGGATATCATTCATTTCCTGGCATCGGGGATGATCGATGGCATCCGTGAGACCATGGCGCGCCGCATCGTGGCACACTTTGGCAAAAAGACGATGGATGTCTTTGAAAACAACATCGATGCGCTTCTGGAAGTCCCGGGCATCGGGCCGAAGGGATTCGAGAAGATCAAAAAATCCTACGAGATGATTTCCGGGCTGAAGGAGATCATCATGTATCTCCAGTCACTGGCTATTCCCGAAAAATATGCGGCAGATATGCAGAAGCGTTATGGAGAGAATATCAAGTCCGTCTTTCAGCACGAACCCTATCGCATGCTGGAAGACATAGCCGGAATGACTTTTCTCGAGGTCGACCGCATCGCAATGGATCAGGGCATAGCGGCGAATGACTGCGAGCGCATCACGGCTGGCGTAACGTATATGCTTGGAGTGGCGCTTTCTCAGGGGCACAGCTGTGTGCCGATTGATTCGCTGGCGAAAAATACCGTGCCGCTTCTCCATCTCTCCATCGAGATCATCAAGGAAGGCATCGAGTCTGCGATTCGGGAAGGCCTTCTGCCGTCTCTGACCTATGAAAAGACGATATATGTGTACCTGGATTTTCTCTATAAAGCGGAAACGCAGTCGGCGGATATCCTGAAAGGCATGCTCTGTCACCAGAAAGCACTCGGAACGGCTGCACTGGCCATCGAGAAATTTGAAAGAGAGAATCATATCACGCTGGCAGAGGAGCAGAAGGAAGCCGTCGAAGAGGCGATGAAGAGCCGCGTCCTCGTCATCACCGGCGGGCCGGGCACAGGGAAAACGACACTCGTGCGGGCCATCATAACGGCAGCTGAACAGCACGATCTGAAAGTCCATCTCATGGCGCCGACAGGCCGTGCGGCGAAGCGCCTTGCGGTCGCGAGCCACATGGATGCGGATACCATTCATAAGGCGCTCGAGGCGGAAAAACGTGAGGATGGCGGGACGGTCTTTTCGCGGGATGAAAGCGATCCTTTGGAAGAAGACCTCATCATCGTCGATGAAGCGTCCATGATGGATATTTCCCTTTTCTACCATTTATTGTCTGCGCTGAAAGAAGATGCACGCCTCATCCTGGTCGGCGATGTCGACCAGCTGCCGCCGGTAGGACCGGGTACGCCCTTGAAATCTATCATCGCTTGGGAAAAGGTGCCTGTCACAAGGCTCAAGCATATTTTTCGTCAGAAAGAAGGGAGCGGCATCATCGAGAATGCGGCGCTCATCCGGGAAGGGAATATGTGTGTCCCGGACGAAGGCGGGGAATTCAAGATCCTTCCGGTCTGGTCGGAAGAGGAAGCTTTCGATACGGTCATAAGCCTTTGCCGCTCGTTGCACTATGGGGAGAGCAAGGAGAAAATGGCACTGCAGGTGCTTTCCCCCATGTATCGTGACCGGTGCGGGGTGGACAATCTGAATCATGCCATTCAGGAGCTGGTGCATCAGAAGCAGATCCCGCCGGGAAATCATTTCTTTGTCGGCGACAAGGTCATGCAGAAGCGGAATGACTATGACAAGGGTGTCTATAATGGTGATGTCGGCATTGTCTGGTCTGTGACAGACAAGCGCATCGCGGTCAGCTTCTATGACAGGGAAGTCGTCTATGAAAAAGAGGAAAGAAATGACCTGCAGCTTGCCTATGCGACGACGGTCCATAAAAGTCAGGGAAGCGAGTATGATACTGTCATCCTTGTCCTCCTTCCGACGCAGCGCATGATGCTGAAGCGAAATCTTCTCTATACAGGAATCACCCGTGCGAAAAAGACCACTTATCTGATCACGACGGAAGAAGCATTGGCAAAAGCCGTCGATACCGTAGAGACCGGACGAAGATACAGCCTTTTCTTTCCGCTCCTGACGGGAGAAACGGAAGGATAATGCCGTGGTGGGAAATCCCCACCCCTGAATCCCTGGAAAGGACCCTGCCATGCGTCTTATCACTGATATCCTGGAGACACTCTACCCCACCTGTTGCCCGGGCTGCGGACACGTGGTCGATCCGAATGTGCAATGGTGCGAGGCGTGCCTCCGAAAGATCTGGAATCCGAGGCTCCTCAATTCCTCTTTCACCGACCACCTCTCGGGCTGCTATACCTGCTGCGACTATGCAGGTGCGATCCGGGACTGCATCATACAGATCAAGTATGGCGGGCGGCGCAGCAGGAAGCGCGTCTTTGCGCCGCTCCTTTCCCGCTTTCCCTGGTGGGACAGGAT
>JAIJLI010000082.1 GCA_022722495.1 Dialister sp.
GAAAGCTACTCGGCCGCGGATTTTCAGGGAAAAGCGAAGGCTATCATCCATGAAGAAAATGAGAAGGGCCGTATCCCGATCGTCGTCGGCGGGACAGGGCTCTATATCCAGTCGCTTCTGGAAGGCTACGAATTTCTTCCCAAGGTCGGGGGAAGGAGCCGCTGGGAGCATCTCCTTGCCGAAGAGGGGAAGGAAGCGCTCATTGAAGAGCTTCAAAAGCGGGGCGCAGAGGTGCCGATCGACCCGCAGCGCATGGTGAGAAAGCTCGAGCTTCTCTCTTCCGGAAACAAGGATAGAGAGGCGGGCAAAGCCCACACGCTCATCTATGACGGCCCGGTTTTGGGAATTGCTATGGACAGGGCGGTATTATATGATAAAATAAATAAGCGGGTCCACCAGATGATGGAAGCAGGACTCTTAGAGGAAGTCAGGTCACTTTTGGAAACGGGCGTTCCGGAAACTTGCCAGGCCATGAAGGGCATCGGCTATCGCGAGATGATCCCTGTGGTTCGCGGTGAGCGCACGCTGGAAGAAGCTGAGGAGCTGATACAGAAGAATACCCGTCACTTCGCCAAAAGACAGCTGACCTGGTACAGACGAATGCCATATATTCACTGGGTGGAAAAAACACCATCAGACGGAGACATATGGTACAGGGAAATCTTAGCCTATGTCATTTCACAAGTTAGAGGAGAATCACAAGATGGAAGGTAAAATGAATCTGCAGGACACATTTTTGAATGAAGCAAGAAAGGAAAACGTGCCAGTCAGCATCTTCCTGATGAATGGTGTCCAGCTCAAGGGCAAAGTGAAGTCCTTCGACAGCTTTACCGTACTTTTGGTCAGCGAAAACCGCTCTCAGCTGATCTACAAGCACGCTATATCTACAATTCAGAGGATTTAAACGATAACAATGGATAAAAAACTGAAACAGATCAAAAACGAGGCGCTCGAACTTTGTGCGCCTGTTTTTCATGAGATGGAAGAAATTTCCCTCTACAACACGCAGAAAGTCCTCGAGGCTTTCCGTAAGCATCACCTCTCTGCCTATCATTTCGCACCGTCCTACGGCTATGGCTATGATGATCCTGGCCGCGGCAAGCTCGAAGAGATCTGGTGCGACGTTTTCAAATGCGAGGCCGCTCTCGTCCGCCCGCAGTTCGTCTCCGGCACCCATGCCTTGGGGACCGTCCTTCTCGCTCTCCTCGAACCGGGCGATACCATGCTCTCCGCCGTCGGCACTCCCTATGACACCATGCAGAGCGTCATAGGCATTTCCGGCAACGCTCCGGGAAATCTGAAGTCCCGCGGCGTCCACTACAAGGAAGTGCCGCTCAAAGGCGACACCTATGATCTGGAAGGCATCGCAGCCATGGTTGATGAGCACACCAAGCTCGTAGAGATTCAGCGTTCGCGCGGTTACAGCCTCAGAAACTCCCTCTTCCCGGAAGACATCAAGAAGATCATTGACGTCGTCAAAGCAAAGAACCCGAAGACCATTTGCTTCGTGGATAACTGCTACGGCGAATTTACAAACAAAGAGGAACCGATCGAGCTTGGCGCAGACATCACCGCCGGCTCTCTCATCAAGAATGCCGGCGGCGGATTCGCACCGACCGGTGCCTACATCTGCGGCAGAAAAGACCTCGTCGAGCGCTGCGCGCACCAGCTCACCGTCCCTGGCCTTGGGGACGAGATGGGCTCCTACGCAGCTTCCTATCGTCCTTTCTTTGAAGGCCTCTTCCTTGCGCCGCACATGACCCGTCAGGCTGTGATGGCGGCAGAATTCTGCGCTGCCGTCTTCCAGAAGCTCGGCTTTGCCGTGACGCCGGAGCCGGGACATCTCCGCACGGATCTCATCACGACGGTCGCTTTGAACAGCGAAGAAAACATGTGCCGATTCGCCGAAGCCATCCAGAGCTGGTCGCCTGTCGACTCCGATGCGACCCCGGTGCCCGGCCCGATGCCTGGCTACGTCGATCCTATCCTAATGGCAGCCGGTACCTTCGTACAGGGTTCCACGATCGAAATGTCTGCTGACGGTCCGGTACGTCCGCCCTACATCATGTACTTCCAGGGCGCACTTACTTTCGAACACGCCGTCCTCGCCGTCATGGGCGCCGCAGAGAAGATCCTCGGGAAATAGTGGATGATAGCTGGGACGATGCGGGATGACCCCAGTCGTCATAGATCTTTCATATAGTACGCCAAAGCGCGTCTCCGTATATGCGGGGATGCGCTTTTTGCATGGTATATGGCAAAGTGGAGGGAAGGGGCAGGGGATGCTAAGGGTGTCGGTATGAAAAACAGATGAAACGAACAGGCTCTACGATTTCCCCTCTTCCTCTGGAAGAGGGGTAGGGGTGATGGACGGCGCAATGCGCCACAAAATCCGCGAAGCGGATTTTAAAAGGAGAGAGAATCGCTGTACCAACAACCGTGGAGCCAACCTCGCCTCGCTGCGCTCGTCATCTCCCTCTAAAGGAAGGGGCGAGAATGGAGGGCGGGCATCCTGTATCGTCCTGATCTCTAAGGTTTGAAAGCAGGGCTGAGGGATCAGACTGAAAGACCATGAGATATAAAGACAGGGAGACATCAGACAACGGTGTTTTCCATTTTTTTTACTTATGTAAACATGGTACCGCAAATGAAAAAGATTCCTCGACTTCGCTCGGAATGACGATACGAGAGTACCGCTCATCTATCATTTCAGGGCGCATTATATGATGATGCGCCGTACCGCCATTCCTAATGCAAGCGAGGCTTTCAAACGGAATCAAAGGACGAGCCGACTCCTATTCCCTCACCACTAAGCCCTGCCAATCGCACACCTTTTATGTTACAATGGAATGCAAATCACATCCGCAATGGCGGAGAAAAGAGGGACGCAAATGGGAAAACAAATTCTTCTTGTCAATGATCTTCCCGGCTACGGCAAAGTGGCACTGGCGGCGATGATGCCGGTCTTGGCGCACATGGGCCATATCACCTACAATCTGCCGACGGCACTGGTATCGAATACACTGGACTACGGGAAATTTGAAATCCAGGACACCACGCACTTCATGAGGAACACACTCAAGGTCTGGCAGGAGCTAGGCTTTACTTTTGATGCGATCTCCACAGGTTTCATCGTCTCCCACGAGCAGGCGGATCTGATTTCCTCCTACTGCTGCGAGAAGAGAAAAACAGGGACGAAGATCTTCGTCGATCCCATCATGGGAGACGAGGGGCATCTCTACAACGGCCTCACCGAAGACACCGTGAAAGAAATGCGGGAGCTCGCGAGAAATGCGGACTACATGGTGCCAAACTATACGGAAGCCGCCCTCATCGCAGGCACAGCATATAAGGCAGAAGGCCTCACGTGGGAAGAGGCGAAAGCACTCTTGAACAAGCTCCATGCCATGAGCCAAGGCTCGGTCATCATCACGAGTGCGAAGGTCGACGGGGAAGATGCCGTCGCTGGCTATGATGCCGCGTGCGACGAATATTTCCTCCGCACCTTCACCATGGTGCCGATCCGCTTCCCGGGGACGGGCGATATTTTCTCCTCCATCTTCATGGGAGAGATCCTGAATGGCGAGCCGCTCATCCGCTCCGTCGAGAAAGCGATGGGCGCGGTGAAGCTCCTCATCATGAAGAACAAGGACAGCCAGGACACCTTCAAAGGGATCGCCATTGAAAATTCGCTGGAGGTGCTTGACTGATGCCAAGAAGACCGAAGATCCGCATCACACTCATCGATCGCAAAGGCCCCTGTCCCTGTCACCGCGGACATCGCGTGGGGGACTCGTGGGATTTCGACAAGGATAGAGGAAATCTCTGCCCCATGGCGATGCATGTCGCCTTCCCCTATGTAGATATCCTTCGCTACGGCGGCGAGATCCCCCAGCGCGGTGTGGAGAAGGGTACGGCCCTCTTCTGCTGCCCGGATGTCGATACGATCAATGTGTTTAAGATAGAGAAATTGAGCGACTAGCGACTAGGAGACAAAGAGATCAGGAGACATTAGACTCTCCCGTATCGTCATTTCGAGCGAAGCGAGAAATCTTCCTTGCAGACTGATAAACGAAGGATGTTTGAAAGTAGAAATACGTAGCACCGAGGCGTCGTTTCCGGATTAGTGCCTATGTGATATTGACCGCAGTGCAAGAAAGATCCCTCGGCTACGCTCGGGATGACGATACGGGAAAGGGATACTCTCAAAAGCTTGAAAGCAGGGATTAGGAGTGACTAGTGACTAAAATTTCACTTTCGGACATTGCCCTATTTATACTCCGCGGCGTTTCTGATTTTTACGCGCCGCACCTTCCCCCTTTGAACCCTTTGAATCCGCTGAACCTCTTTCGCAAACAATCAAAGGGGGGCACGCCTCGGGCTAACCCTGAATCCCGAACCCGATTTCCACCCAAAGGAGCCGACCCTATGAAAGAACAGATGAGATTCGTCCGCAAATTGCCGGAACCGATCGAAGTGCAGCAGGAAATCCCGCTGCGCGCGCCATACAGAAAGCTGAAAGCAGAAAGAGACCAAGTCATCGAAGACATCATGACCAGCAAAGACGACCGACTTCTCCTCATCATCGGCCCCTGCTCGGCAGACAATGAGCCTGCCGTCCTCGACTACTGCACGCGCCTTGCGAAAGTCGCTGACGACGTGAAGGGCAAGCTCTTCATCGTGCCCAGAGTCTACACGAATAAGCCGAGAACCATTGGCAAAGGCTATAAAGGCATGCTCCACCAGCCGGACCCTGAGGGCAATGAGAACATGATGGAAGGCATCAAGGCCATCCGCCGCATGCACGTCCACGTCATCGAAGAGACCGGCTTCACCTGCGCTGAAGAGATCCTCTATCCGGAAAACCACCGCTACCTTTCTGACCTTCTCTCCTACGGCGCGATTGGTGCGCGCTCCGTCGAGGACCAGCTCCACCGCATGATCGCCAGCGGCGCCGGTATCCCTGTCGGTATGAAGAACCCGACCTCCGGCGACCTCTCCGTCATGATGAACTCCATAGAAGCCGCGCAGAATGAGCAGGACTTCCTCTTCCACGGCTGGGAAGTCCACACCACAGGAAATCCGCTCGCCCATGCCATCCTCCGCGGCTACGTGAACCACTTCGGTACCAGCATGCCGAACTACCACTACGAGAACCTGAAGAAAGTCCTCGACCTGTATGGAGAACGTACCCTCGCCAACCCTGCCATCGTCGTCGACTGCAATCATAACAACTCCGGCAAGAAATACATGGAGCAGATCCGCATCGCCAAAGACGTCATGGCCAGCCGCCGCTACTCTTCTGACGTTGCCCGCATCGTGAAAGGCCTCATGATCGAGAGCTACATCGAAGATGGCAGCCAGAAGATCGGCGAAGGCATCTACGGCAAGTCCATCACCGACCCCTGCCTCGGCTGGGAAAAGAGCCGCGCTCTTATCCTCGAGCTCGCAGAACTTGTGTGAGGATACAGGCTCGGCGGAACTTGCCCGAAGGAACGATCTTGCGCGTTTGAAACGAGTACTTTTGATAGGCACAGAAGGTCAAAAAGAGCATCGCCCGATGGCAGTGCTCTTTTTTATTTCTGATAAGCAGCAGAATGACTTGCTTCGGCCAATGGCGACAGACAAAGCCCTTCCTCGTGAGAAAGGAAGCGATGCGAGAATACCGCTTTCCCATACCGTCATTTCGAGCGCAAGCGAGAAATCTTTTCGTTTGCGGTCAAGAAGAAACGGGAGAGCATCGGAAAATGGGAAACACGGTACTCCATACGCTCTTGGCTCACGGCGTTTCATTCGCGAAGGAAACAGCGAGCAGTCAACGAAAAGCTCTCTCGGCGGCGTCTATGAGGAGAGGCTTTTTGTGATAGCGATGTTCTTTTCTGTTTCCAATTTTCAAGATCCGTAGTATAATATGCATACGTCATCTCATAAGCACATGATAGAATGACATATAGGAATAATTCTATATCAATGCCAGAAAATGAAGCAAAGGAGTGTAGAAGAATATGGCAATCAAGACAAGAAAAGTAGGAATCATCGGTGCCGGCAATGTCGGCTCTCATCTGGGACTGCAGCTTGCGGTACAGGGGCTGGCGGATGAAGTCGTTTTCTACGACGTGAACAATGACAAGGCGATGGGCGAATCCCTCGACCTGATGGATGCGGTCAGCTACCAGCCGCATCATTTCGAAGCGTACGCAGGTACGATCGATGACATGAAGGATGCAGACATCATGATCAATGCATCCGGCAAGCCTCGTCTGCCGGGACAGACCCGCCTTGATATGATGGATGGCGGCATCGCGACGACGAAGGAATTCCTGCCGCTCATCGAAAAGTCCGGCTTTGACGGGATCATCATCTCGATCTCCAATCCATGCGATATAATCGCAGAATATATCCAGTACAAGCTGGACTATCCGAAGAATAAGATCATCGGCTCCGGCACGGCGCTCGACTCCGCTCGTCTGCAGTACCAGCTGTCTGACCAGCTGAAGATCAACCGCCGCTCGCTCACGGCGTACCTCTTGGGGGAACACGGGGACTCCAGCATGATCCCGTGGAGCCATGTCACGGTCGCTGGCAAGAAGCTGGATGAACTGCTTGCTGAAAAGCCGGAGCTTTACAAGATGGATCCGAAGGATGTCATCCTGGAAAAGGTACACCGTGAAGGCTATGTGGAAAATACGACCAAGGGCTGCACGGAATTCGGTGTCACGTCCGCAACGGCAGAACTGGTCCGCGCGATCTACCACAATGAACACAAGGTGCTGCCGGTCTCTGTATACCTCGATGGCCCGTACGGCATCAAAGACAGCTTCGCTTCTGTACCGGTCAAGATCGGCAAGGATGGCGTAGAAGACATCATCGAGCTGCATCTGACGGAGGAAGAAAATGCGGAACTTGCGGCTTCTATCAAAGTCCTGAAGGAACATTTCGCAAGAGCGCTGACGCTGTAAGAGCATGAAAAGGACGTGTGAGAGATCGCATGTCCTTTTTTATAGGAAGGCGCAGTTTCTAGGAAAGGGATTTTGCCGTATATCCGCACCATGCGCTGCACCCATAGAGCCTGCAGGAACCGTTTCTCTAAATTTTCTTTCCAAACGACCTTGCTATCACTCGTCCTTTATGATAAAATACTTTGGTATGAATAATGCAGACGGGAGGTGAAACCATTGCCACAGATTAAATCCAATTTGAAAAGCATGAGACAGGACGCTGCTAAGAAAGCTGCTAACGCTGCTGTTAAATCCCAGATTCACGGCGCTATCAAGAAGGCTGTCGCTGCTGCTAACTCTGAAAATAAAGACGAAGCTTTTCGTGCTGCTGTAAGCATCATTGACAGCGCTGCTAAAAAAGGCGTGATCCACAAGAAT
The DNA here is from genome assembly GCA_022722495.1 of Dialister sp. Classification (GTDB taxonomy): domain Bacteria; phylum Bacillota; class Negativicutes; order Veillonellales; family Dialisteraceae; genus Dialister. The sequence continues at coordinate 7,377 of JAIJLI010000082.1, forward strand.
GCTGCTGCTCGTAAAAAATCCCGTCTGAACGCAAACGTAAATGCTGCTATCGCTGCTGAAAAAGCTGCAGAAGCTAAAGAAGCTGCTGCTGAAGCTAGAGAAGAAGCAAAAGAAGCTTACAAGGAAAAGATGGAAGAAAAGGCTTAATTTTCCGAGAGAGAAATCCCATGGTCTTAGGACTGTGGGATTTTTTATTTTGGGTTCTAGGGAAACGCTGATTCAATCGCAGAGTCAGACTTTACAAGAATTTTTATACATAGCTTCGGCATAATCTTCCTTAAATCCGGGCTGTCGGGTAAAGGGGGCTGGTACGGCGCTTGACTGCTGCCATAAGTCGCCTGCTTGAAACGCATTTCTCCACTCTCTTTCATACCGCCAGTGCCCTATCCGCCCCTTCGGGGCACCTTCCCCTAGAGGGGAAGGCTATTAAGTT
>JAIJLI010000083.1 GCA_022722495.1 Dialister sp.
GTCCCTACGTAATAAATCCCGCAGGCCCAAACACCATCCCAAAGCACATACAGCTGCGGAATTAAAGCTCATTCAGGATATGAGGCGTCGAAATCCAGAAGCCGGTCTGGTGGTTTTCTGGGTAAAGCTGCGTCAGCGTGGATACAGTCGTTCAGTTACCGGACTTTACCGTACATTGAAACGCATAGGGGTGACTCCGGTGAAACCACCTAACCCCCAATATGTGCCCAAACCCTATGAACAGATGCTGTATCCAGGGCAGCACATCCAGATTGACGTAAAGTTTGTGCCATCCGCATATCTGACTGGTGAAGCCAAAGGAAAACGCTTCTATCAATATACAGCCATTGACGAGTTCTCACGCTGGCATTATGTGGAAGCCTTTGAAGAGCACAGCACCTACTCTTCCATGATATTTCTGGTGCATCTCGTTCAGGCTTTCCCGATGCCTATTGAATGTGTGCAGACAGATAACGGCACCGAATTCACTAAACGATTCATCAAAGCAAGTCTTGACGAAGACCTTACTCTTTTTGAGCGTAAATTAAAGGAATTAGGCATCAAGCACAAAAAGATTCGTCCCTTGACCCCAAGACACAATGGGAAAGTAGAACGCAGTCATCGCAAGGATAACGAACGCTCTTATGCCACGCATTGTTTCTTCTCTTTTGAAGATTTCAGAATACAACGCAAAAGATATAATTATCGAGATTATAACTGCTTCCCAATGCGGCCGCTTGGATGGAAATTTCCAAAAGATACACTCCATGATTTCATCAAGCACGGTGTAACATATGTTTGACAAACCAACATTTACACCAAAAGGCGAATGACATCCTTATCCGATCTCACGCTTGTTTATCCATTGCAAGGGCTCCTCTGCCGCAAGCAGAAACGTTCGATCCGCTGCTTGCGATCCACATACATACGGCTCTGACGGTTCTCCTTTTATCAGTACGAACATTTCCATCATCACTTCCCCTTTGCACGCACATGATATGCTCCATAGTCATGCAGCCCTGATCAATCAATGAATATGTACCATGTAAAAAGCCGAAGCACAACCGCTTCGGCTTTTGCCGGTAGACCACGCTTAATGGTGATATCGGCCATATGTTTCTATAAATTGTTTCATATACCTTTCGGCTTGCTTAAGATCCTCGGCATTGGGATGCTTTGCAGCCTCCTTCACCGTTTGCTCCATTTGAGCCGAATGATGCGCGCTGCCCTCCGGCATTTTTCTCATCATTGCAAGCAGTGCGGGGTCGACAGCCCCCTGCACTGCGAAAACACCGACGATCTGATTATCCGGAGAGAGCGCCGTCCCTGCATTCGCAAATCCCGTATAGGCATGCTCTGATCGGGGATCGGCTCCCATGGTCTCAAAAAGAACGATGTGCTTCCCATGGAGGGAATACAAAAATTCTTTTGTCTTCGCATCCGGGCCGCCGCGATCGAGCCAGTAACCGGCAAAGACCACATCAAACCCATCCGCAGATGGCGTATCCTCCACGCGAGCCAGTAGGCTTCCCTCCGGAGCCGCTTTCGCCAACGCTTCAGCCACACGTCGTGTATTCCCCGTACGGCTGGAATATGCGATCAAGATCTTCATGATATTCCCTCATTTCATATTCATCATATCGCTGAAGCGCGCCCCCGGCGCACTCTCCGAATGCCCCAGCAGCATGTACTGGACCATATGGAGCATGCGGCGGAGCATCGTACGATACCAGTAACGCCCGGCGGACGTGTACACATACGTGCCCCCGGACCTCGTAACGAGCCCCCAATCTGCCCACTGATCCAAGAGCGGTGTAAGAAGCGTAGTGAAAGGCACCTCGCACAGCGTTTCCAGCGCCGCAGGCGAAATGCGTCCGCGATCGCCCGCCGACTCAATGGCCTGATATATCCGCCGGTAGTGGCTCTCCTTTCGCGCTCCCATGGGAACAAATTTCCCGAGGAATACAGATCCGCGATACATCGCCTCCGCGACAGGCTTCATAAGCCTCAAACCACTGATCTTCCCCCCGCAGGCCATGCCGATGGGGAAGATATCGCTGCCATTTGCCGCCAGCGTATTGTAGACGCTCTCCTCCCGTGCATCCCACTTCCAGTGGGTACAGGAAATATTCGAAGCACCCGACACTCCCAGCTCCTCCTCCGCCGCGCGAAAGAGCGCCTGCAGGTACGGAACTTCGAGCGTCTTTCCCGCCTTGGCGAAAGACTTCGCCAAAGGTGAACCCTGAAGAAGCTGCAGCTTGTAGAGATCGAGCCCCGCTGCGCCACACGCCTTTGCATCACGGATATCCTGACGCATCGTCTCCTCCGTCTCACCCGGAAGCCCATAGATGAGGTCGAGGATCATGAGCGCATTCTTCTTCGCAAAATGCGCCAGCCTTTCCATTGCCTGCTCCCGCGAGAGTGGACGGCCGATCCCATTTCGGATCTCCGTCTGAAAAGACTGTACGCCAAAACTGAATCGATTCACCCCGCCGGAAATCGCCGCATCCATTTTTTCATCCGTCATATCCGAAAGGCTCGACTCCATCGTGATCTCCACATTCTCCATCAATGGGAAGACCGTGCGGATCCGCCCCAAGATCCTTTCGATATCCTCCGCCGACAGGATCCCCGGCGTCCCACCGCCGAAGAAAACCGAGCGGATGTGCGAACGCGTGAGGTACGGCCGGCCGGCGAGCGCATCTATCTCCCGGCAGAGGAGCTTTGCATACTCGTGTTGCTCCCTCTCATCCGCCTTCTTTTTGAAAAATGCACAATACGTGCAGGAAAGCCGGCAAAACGGCACATGGATGTACACAGCAGATTCCTTAGTAGGAACTCCCGTCTCCCAAATATCTTTCATGAGCGACGGCAGCTTCAGCGGAGACACCACCGCCGTATCACTTGCCGCGAAAGGTTCATCCTGCCACTCGATATCCCAAGCCGTGCGACGCGTCCCGCCGCCTGCCACATACACCGGCTCCCGGTACATAGACTCTATATTCTTCTCATAAGAAATCATCGCTGCCCTCCATATACTACATCCGCCATATAGGAAAGCGCCTTCGGATACTCCATACCGGGACTCGACAGAAACAGTTTCTGCGGAAGGAAGTACACACGCCCTGCCTTCACTGCACGCATCCCTGCCCAGGCAGGCTGTTCCATCAAGGACTTTCGAAACGCCTCCTGCTGCTGTCCCGGCATCACCATCGTCGTCAGGAAAATAATATCCGGGTCCTTTGCGACCAACGTCTCCAAACTGAAAGGCGGCAGCTTCATATCCCGGTCATTGTCTAGCACGAATACATTGCGGATATGAAGAAGCGCTGCCGTTTCCGTCGCGATCGTCCCCTTTCCTTCCAGTGTCACAGAGCGCGGCGTCCCATGAAGGATCGCACACGTGTACTCCTTGAGAGACAGGCCAGACACCACGCTCTCCATATCCTTCCTGAGCTGTTCCCTCGCCTTCACGCCTTCCGCATGATGCCCCGTCACATCGCCCAGGACCTCCGCAGCGCGCTCTACATCCTCCAAAGAAGACGCAGAAAGCAGCATGAAAGGGATCCCATTCTGCTTCATCACTTCCTTAAACCTGTCATGCAGCCCGTGCAGACCGATCACCAGATCTGGTTTCTCGGAAATCACCGCCTCCGCATTGACCTGAAACGTGTATCCCACCATCTTCTTCCCCGCCGCATAGGAAGGCGCCTTGTCCCCCGGGCTGTCCGCCCAGGCGATGAAGTCTCCCCCCACCGCATGCATGATATTCAGAAACGACGGTGTGAGAATAATGATCCGCTCCGGCTTCTTTGCAAGCACCACTTCTCTTCCCACAGCATCCGTCATGCGATAGAAAGTCTCTGTGTGTCCTCCCGTCGCCTGAGGAAATCCGCAGCCCGAAGCGACCGATAGAAAGAGCAACAGGCAGAGCGCAAGCCACTTCCTCATAGCGCCTCCTCTTAGAACTTATGCTCCCAGCCGAGAGACCAGTAGCGTCCATCAAGATCGCAGTCGCTGTCCACCTTGTCGAAGATGTTCTGCACGCTGCCGTAGATTTTGGTATCTTTATTGATCTTGCGCGTCAGAGTGAAATTGAGGAGATTGTAGGTCTTCTTCGGCCCGGCCACTATATCTCCTTTGACAGTCACAGGAGTCACATACTTGTAGTTCAGCTCATCCCAAAGAACAGCACTCCAACCAATGTCCTTGCCGTCATCGAAGCTCAAGGAGTAGATCTGGCTCAATTTGGAACGCTGTGGCAAAGGCTGATTCTTATCCTTATTCACCGCATCCAGCCATGTCGAATTGACTTTGAACTTCCACATAGGATTCAGTTCATACCCCAATGTATGTTCAATGCCCTTGACACGAACATTCCCGACATTGATATAACGATAGCTATTACGGTCAATTTTTTCTGTCGTGATCATATTTTCCAGCTTGGTATCAAAGTAGACCAGAGAGGTAGAAATCTTCCCCCACTCCTTTTCTACCCCCACATCCCAGCTGTTAGAAGTTTCAGGCCTTAAATTCGCATTTGGATTCACCGTGATAATCCCCGCCTGTCCCATGTGTGTTACAAGCTTGCAATACAGATTCTGTATAGTCGGCGCTTTGAATCCTTTTCCGTAATTTGCCTTCACACGGAACGTATCATTCGCTTTATATGTAAGACCGAGCTTAGGAGATGTGTGACTGCCAAAGTTCTCATGATGATCATAACGAATCGCAGGAACAATGAACCACTTCCCGTAATTGATCTCATCCTGCAGATACGCCGCATAGGTATCGATTTCTTTTTCAGAAATTTCTTTTTTCACTCCATTTTTGCTAACTGATCCGATATGAGTGACGCCGAACCGATTATCATCCCCAAAGTTCGTCCCCTTGACCGTATTCTTGATGTACTCTGCCCCGTAAGTGATCCGATGGTTGTCATTGATCTTCGTGGAATTTCTTCCCTCGATTGCAAAGATTTTATTGCTGTTTACATTGACATCATTCTTATATATGCCTGACTTACCTACCATGAATTCATTAAACATGCCATTCCACTTTCCCACTGTCATGGGATTTATGGGGAAACCTGCTGGTACATGCCCCTTAAACTGCATACCAGAATATCGAATATCGCTCTCCCAATCAAATTTACTCAAATAGGTCTGAATCTGCCAATCATTCCGTGCTGTTTTACCGTTCCAGGATAAGCCATACGTTTGCTGCTTGTAGTGATAATTGGCCAGCGCATCCTCCATAGAGCCTTCACCAGTCATAGATGTCTGTCCATTAGGTCTCATTCCCTCTGGGAAATCGAGCTTAATGTTATCCCGCTTATGTGTGTACAAATCCCGCTTCAGATTCTGTGTATAATGATCTACATAGAAATTCAAATAGTTATGGTCATTGAAATGGTAATTGGCATTGAAATTGTATGTCTGTGCCGTACCAAAAGAATCTGTGAGGAAGTCTGTATCATCACCATCGCGACGTATCTTATTGAACCGCATATCCAGCGTTGCAGAGAACTTCCCGATTTCCCCAGAGTCCAAATGCCACCAGTTCGTGAAATCTTCACTGCTGTTCACGAGCCCCGTGCGTACTTCTGCCTCTTTCGATCCCTTCGTGATGATATTGATGACACCGCCCATCGCCTCTGAGCCATACAGCGCACTCGAAGGACCCTTGACGATTTCGATCTTCTCGATATTATCTACATTGATGCGGTCGAGCGCATTTGCATTCCCGAGGCCCGAGCCATCCGCTTCATTCGCCACGCGGTGACCATTCACCATGATGAGCGACTTATCCGTACTCATCCCGCGAACGATGATCTCATGACCGCCACCACGCACCTTTTTCGTCATGGTGATATTCGCAAAGTCTGTGATCGCATCCCGCACATTCGTCGCACCGCTCTTCTTGATATCCGAGCTTGTGATGATCTGCGTAGACGCCGGCACATTCTTCACATCATTCTCTGTGCGCGTCGCTGTGACGACGACAGCATCGAGCGTATACTGTGGAAAGGCTTCTTCGGCAAACGCAAGTTTTTCCCCCCCCCGGCAGCATGGATACCAATACAGCAGCAGTTAGCAGCTTCTTTCCATAGACTGTTCTCTTGTTAGTCATTTTTATCTCCTCTATAAATGCTATAAAACGGAACAGTTTCCTCTCAGCAGTCTTCCCTATTTCCTGATGAGACATAACCATGATAATCATACATCATATATTAATGCTTTACAATCTTTTTCCAACTATTTATCTCATACATTTAATTAAAACCATATTTCCATCAAAAACACCGTCTCACAAGACACTTCCCTTGAGATGGTGCTTTTTAGAGAAAGACTGATTCAATCATTGTCAGATCTCATTGTTGTATTTTTATTACAACGCAGAATCAGGGGAGAATAGCGAACTATTATTGAAGGAAGTTGATGATGAAATGGTGTATAAAAGTGCCAGAGTGAAATCAGGCAACGATTAAATCAGTGTTTTCCTAATTTGATTGACGTGGCTCTCTGCACCTGAAGCCTGTCCCATAACTAAAAACATCACCGTATGAGAAAAAATCTCATACGGTGATGCCGAAAATGATATCCCTCAGAAGAGAGATACAGTGTCTTCTATATGTCGCTTCTCAAGCAGTACGTCCAGTCCGTCGAGCGACTGATTCAGCAGCAGCTCTTCCGGGAAATGCATGTCTTCCAGCATGGCAATGCATTCCGTGAAATTTCCTATATCGCACCAGACGTGTGCATCGCTACCCATGACGGCTTTCGCGCGATACTTCATGATGGTCCCGGCCAGCAGACGTTCGAGGACGATGCCATTTTTTCTCGTGCAGTTCGGACGCAGGGAGCTGTTATTAAGTTCCAGTGCCACCCCGTAGTGGACCGCGGCCTGTACCACTTTCTCGATGTCTATGGGATAGCGGGCGTCGTCAGGATGGCCGATGATCTTGACCCACGGATTTTTCATGGCACCAATGATGGCGCGCGTATTGTCTTCCACGCTGCCGCTTTTGATGCAGGGGGTGTGAAGGCTGGCGATCACGTAGTCTAGGTCTTTCATGACGAGCCCGCCGTCTACGGTCCCCTCATAGTCGATGATATTGGCCTCCATGCCACGCAAGAGGCGCACACCTTCGAATGTGCGCGGCAGTATTTTGTAGTTTTCAAAAAAGGCCTTGTGTGTGGTGTGTATCATGCCCGGGCTGTGGTCGGATGTGCCCATTGCAAGAAGCCCCTTGTGCTTCGCCTCTGTCAGATTTTCCAGCAGTGTCGAGTAGGCGTGTCCGCTGGCCATAGTATGAGTATGTAAATCAAAGACTGGTTTTATCGGCATTGCAGGTACACCTCCTCTCCGATGGCAAAGCGCTCTCCGGCGCTGGTATATACGGTAAACAAGTCATTGCCGCTTGATACGGCATAATGGATTTCTCGCCCATTATACTGTTTTTCTCGTACGATACCATGGATGCCGCATCCTACACGATTCATAGAGAGCTGCTCGGGGCGTACGGGGCAGACATCGGCCTTGCGGAAGACATCGGCTACATTCTTGCCGCCGCAAACGAATTGTCCTTCGGCTGCGTGGAAGGTCTCTCCCTCCCACTTTCCATGGACAAAATTGCATCGCCCGATGAAGGATGCAACAAAAGTTGTCGCCGGCTGCAGATAGATATCTTCGGGTGTCCCGAGCTGCTCGATCCTGCCGTTTTGCAAGATCATGATGCGATCGGACATGGAGAGGGCTTCCCCTTGGT
>JAIJLI010000084.1 GCA_022722495.1 Dialister sp.
CATAGTCACCCTATCCGCCCCTGCGGGGCACCTTCCCCTAGAGGGGAAGGCTGCGATACGAGAATACCATCTTCTAAAAAAAGGCGGCGAAGCCGCCACGAGAACCCTGAACCCTGAACCAAATGAAAGCAAAGTAAAAAGGGGCTGTGAAGAAATGAGGATTCATTTCTTCACAGCTCCTTTTTTTATTTCCGTCCCTTCCACGCAAGGACACAGGATAGGACAAAAGCCACGGCGAGCATGGCAGAAAAGAGATGAAGCGTCGCTGCATAGCCCCCCGTCGTTTCCTTCATGAAAGAAAGGAGAAGCGGACCGGCGACACCCGCCATGCCCCAGGCGGTCAGGATGGAGCCGTGGATGGAGGCGAGCTGCTTCACGCCGAAGAGATCGGATAGGAAGGCAGGCATGCAGGAGAAGCCGCCGCCGTAGCAGGAGATCACGGCGAGTACCAGTATCTCGAAGAGAAGCGCATCACTGACATGGGCAAGTGCATAAAAAGCGAAGACCTCGAACGCAAAGAAGATCATGTAGGTCACGCCGCGGCCGATCCAGTCGGAGACGGATGCCCAAAGGATACGTCCCGCGCCATTCACGATACCGATGATACCGACAAGGGAAGCTGCCTCGGCCGCACTCATGCCGATGATCTCCTGCGCCATGGGCGAAGCCACGGCAAGAAGGCCGATGCCGCAGGTGATATTCGTGAAGAAGATCCACCACAGCACATACCATTTCCATGTGTGCATAGCCTCTTTGCGCGTGAGACCTTTGACCGCAGCTGTCTTTTCCCCATCCTTTCGGATCTCTTCCTCAAGCACCTCTTCCAAAAGCATCGGGATCTCACCCTTCCTCGGCGGCCGGATGTAGGAGGCGGAAAGGATCATGACCAGCGCATAGGCAGCGGCGAGGATGAGGAAATTCTCCGTGAGCCCGAAGCGATCGACTAGATAGCGCATGGCCGGACCCGCGATGAGCGATGCGAAGCCGAACCCCATGATGGCCAGTCCCGTCGCAAAGCCGCGATGCCGGGGAAACCATTTCACAAGCGTAGAGACAGGCGTGATATAGCCCGTGCCAAGACCAATGCCCCCGATGGCTCCGTAGAAGAGATAGAGCAGGAAAGCAGACTGACAGTGAACCGCCACCGCTGTCCCAAGGAGACCCGTACTGAAAAAGACGGCAGAGACCATCCCGCTCCGAGACGGCCCCAGCCGCTCGACCAGAGGGCCTAGGAAGCCTGCCGAAAGCCCCAGAAACAGGATCGCGATCGAGAAGGCCCAGGTGGCCAAAGAGAGCGAGAGCCCCATCGTCTCCATCACAGGGCGCGTCAGGACGCTCCATGCATACACACTTCCGATAGACATGTGGATCCCCACGGCCGCCATGGCAGTGAGCCAGCGATTTCTTTTCATCAAAAAATCCCTCCATTTTTGAAATGAAGGGAAATCTGCACGCTCCCGTTCCTGCGATGCCATTTAGCAGGCATCGCAGGGAAACGAAAACCGCCTGAGCAGATTTCCCTGCCCAGACGGTCGGCTTTTTTTCATGAGGTCTGCAGTCCACGTGGTTCATTCCACCTATTTCCGTCAGTTCCGCAGCTCATCTATGTTGTATATCTAGCCTAGCATGGATACGAGAGATTGTCAATGGGTCGCATCTCCCCGAAAACATTTTCTCTCCCCGATCAAGAGGCGCGCACGGAACATCCCTTGCCAATGCCATTTGACAGTTTCTTATTTTTTAATGAAAACCGCCCTCCAGATCTTCATCACCTCCATGCATCATATGCATAGGACACCTGTTTTACCCGTATTTCATTTGCTAATTACGCAATACAAATTGTACAATATAATATCATTTATATATCATAATGCCTATTTTTATCGGAAAATTCTCAGATTCTCCGTATCCCTATACCCCATAGGTATCTCCACGCATTTCATTTAATATTTATTGTCATGTATAAATATTTGTGCTAATCATTTGTTTACCAATTATAATTTATATGATATAATCTGTAAGAAGTTATAAGGAACCGCTAAACAATAAGAATACGACCTCATGTTCTGTCGCTTCTGCCTTATTCGTTTTAAAGAGTAACCTGGGAAACCACTCTTCATCTGTTATCATTAAGCCAACAAGGTCCCCTTCCCGACCTTGTTTTTTGATGCCTTTTTTCAAGAGTCATCGAAAGTGACGGATTTGTAAGAACCGGCGAAGAGTTCTCTCCTCGCCGCCGCGTGAGACAGCGAAAAACGGCTCTCCCGCCATATCGGCAGGGGAAAGACACAGACGATAAAATCCCAGTCTTTATACCATTTTATATTATCAAGAAATTGGAGATGATGAGTTTGTCAATGAAGCAGCTTGGGATGCGATTGGGCGAGATGGTTCTCGTCTTGATCGGCATCAGCTTCATTACCTTCTGTCTGATCATGCTCGCTCCGGGTGACCCCGTCAGGCAGATGATCGCCGGTAATGAAGATATTATTGTTAGTCAGGTAGAGATCGACGCACTCCGCCATGAACTGGGTCTGGATAAGCCGTTCCTTCTGCAGTACCTGGACTGGCTCGGCAGAGTCGTACAGGGTAATTTTGGTTTCTCCTTCATGATGAAGAAGCCGGTCATTGATGCAGTCATGGAAGCCCTCCCGGCATCCGTCATTCTGGCGCTGGCCTCCTCCCTCTTCATGCTTGTCTTCTCCATTCCGCTCGGCATTTATACCGCTGTCAAGCAGAATACCTGGTTTGACTACCTCGTCCGCGGCTGCACCTTTGCCGGTGTCTCCGTCCCGAACTTCTGGATGGGCCTCATGCTCCTTTGGGTCTTCGCACTGAAGCTTTCCCTCTTCCCGATCGTCGGTGGTTCGATTTCCCTCGAAAATCTGATCCTCCCGATGTGCACCCTAGGCATCGTCATGGCATCGAAATACACCCGTCAGGTACGTGCCACGGTGCTCGAAGAGCTGCATCAGGACTACGTCATGGGCGCACGTGCCCGCGGCCTCTCGGAAAGCCACATCCTCTGGCGTGAAGTCCTGCCGAATGCCCTCCTCCCGCTGGTCACCCTCTTCGGTCTGGCCTTCGGCTCTCTTCTAGGCGGTGCCGCTGTCGTAGAAATCGTATTTTCCTGGCCTGGTCTGGGCTACATGGTCGTACAGGCCATCACCTACCGTGACTTCCAGACCGTACAGGCCATCGTTCTCTGGATCGCTTTCATGTACATGATGATCAACCTCATCGTCGACCTGTCCTACAACCGTCTCGATCCAAGACTCAGAAAGGGAGGTCACTGATATGGAAAGCTTAGTCAAAGGCTTTAAAGAAAATAAAGCCTTCCGCTTCACCTCTCTTCTGGTCGTCCTTCTTCTGGCGATCACATTCCTTGCTCCTGTCATCGCTCCTTATGACCCGCTCTCCGCTGTCATGAAGGATGCGAACCAGGCACCGTCTGCGGCGCATCTCTTCGGCACAGACAAGCTCGGACGTGACGTACTCTCCCGTATCCTCTACGGCGCGAGCTACTCCCTGACCTCCGTCATCGCCCTCGTGGCCTGCATCTTCGTCGTAGGCACCACGATGGGCATCATTTCCGGATACTTCGGCGGCATCGTCGATATCGTCATCATGCGTATCGCTGATATGATGATCTCCTTCCCGGGCGTCATCCTTGCGATCGCCATCGCCGGTATCATGGGCGGCTCGCTCATCAATGCGATGATCGCACTGACTGCGGTCACATGGACCAAGTATGCCCGCCTCTCCCGTTCCATGGTCCTCAAGATCAAGCGCCGTGAATTCGTCGATGCGGCTGTCGTATCCGGCGGTTCCTCAGCGCATATCCTCTGGGTCCACATCCTTCCAAACATTCTCCCGCTCATGGTCATCACCGCGGCTGCTGATATCGGCGCCATGATGATGGAGCTTGCCGGCCTCTCCTTCCTCGGCTTCGGCAGCCAGCCGCCGGCTCCGGAATGGGGCCTCATGCTGAATGAAGGCCGTCAGCAGCTCCAGACAGCTCCATGGCTGATGTTCTTCCCGGGTCTCTCCATCTTCATCACCGTCGTCGTCTTCAACCTCTGGGGCGACTCCCTCCGCGATGTCCTTGACCCGAGAAATGAAGGATAAGGTTCAGGGTTCAAGGTGGCGGCTTCGCCGCGAATACATATGAGGCGATGCCCGAAAGTGGTATTTAAGTCACTAGTCACCAATCCCTAATCCCTAGCCACAAGACACTTGTCACTAAGCACTAACTCATGTTTATTCCCATTATTTTTTTATATCATTTACCCGAAAGGAAGCGTACACGATGAAATCTATTTACAAAAAAGGTGCCCTCTTTGCAGCAGCTGCTCTCATGGCTTTTGGTCTTTCCGGCTGCGGCGGTGACTCCGGCAATGCCTCCAAGGGTCCGAAGGACACCCTGACTGTCGGCGTTACGAACTTCGCAGACAGCCTCGAACCGACCGACAACTACTTCGGCTGGCAGGTCATGCGTTACGGCATCGGTGAATGTCTCGTTCACTTCGATGACAAGATGAATGCAGAACCATGGATCGCTGAAAGCTGGAAAGTCTCTGACGACAAGATGTCCTGGACCTTCAAGATCAAAGACATTAAATTCTCCAACGGCACCCCGGTCACCGGTGAAGCTGTCAAAAAATCCATCGAACGTACCTTTGCAAAAGCACCGCGTGCGAAAGCTATGTTCGAACTCGACCACATCACCGCTGACGGACAGAACGTCACCATTTACACCAAGAAGCCGGTCGCTACCCTCCCGGGCATGCTGGGCGATCCGCTCTTCATCATCGTCGATGTCGCTTCCGACGGCAAAGTAGACTTTGCAAAACAGGGTCCGGTCTGCACCGGTCCGTACATGGTCAAGTCCTTCTCCAAAGCGAAGACCGAACTCGATGCAAACCCGAACTATTACGCAGCTGTTCCATTCAAGCACACCATCGTCAACACCATCGACGATCCGAATACCCGTGCTATGGCTCTGCAGAAGGGTGAGATCGATATCGCTGTCAACGTAGCACCTGGCGACATGCAGCTCTTCTCTGACCAGAAGAAATTCACCACTTCCACCATTTCCTCCATCCGTGACGTACTCGCCCGCCTCTCCGTGAAAGAAGGCAAGCCTCTCGCTGACAAGAAAGTCCGTCAGGCACTGCTCCAGTCCCTCGACCGCGACACCTACTGCAAGGTCCTCCTGAAAGACACCTTCACCCCAGGCGGCCCGCTCCTTCCGCCGTCCGTTGACTTCGGCTTCGATGAACTCAGCAAATCCTATCCGGATAAGACCAATGTAGAAAATGCAAAGAAACTCCTCGAAGAAGCAGGCTGGAAAGATACCGACGGCGATGGCTATGTCGATAAAGACGGCAAGCCGCTCGAACTCGACTTCATCTTCTACTCCGGCCGTGCAGAACTCCCGCTCTTCGCAGAAGCTACCCAGTCTGACGCTAAGAAAGTCGGCATCAAAGTCAACCTGAAGAACGTCGACTACAACGTCCTCGACGGCATCGGCACCCGCGGCGAATATGACCTCCTGATCTCCAACGTCCTCGCCGAACAGGCTGGCGATCCGGAAGTCTTCATCAACATGTACTGGAAGACCAACACCAACGGCTCCAACCCGCAGAACGGCTCCGGCTACTCCAACCCTGAATACGATGCACTCTCCGATCAGCTGGCTTCCGAATTCGACCCGGCTAAACGTAGAGACATCATCATCAAGATGCAGAAGATCATCCAGGATGACGCTGCGACCCTCGTCTTCGGCTACCCGCAGACCAATATGATCTCCAGCAAAGCCGTAGAACATGCGGACATCAAACCGTGCGACTACTACTGGATCACCAAGGACATCACTCCGGCAAAATAATTTGTTTAGCCAGCATTTGCTCTAAGCAGTAGGCGGCCCGCCATTTGCGGTTTGCTGCCTACTGCTTACTGCTTACTATTTTTACAAGGAGACTTTCATGCTATTAGAAGTCAAAAACCTGGGAATTGCCTACAGCGACAAGCCCCCCATCGTTCAGGGCGTCACATTCAACCTGGATGAGGGCGAGATCCTCGCCATCGTCGGCGAATCCGGCTCAGGGAAAACCACCGTCATCCGTGCTATCCAGCACGTCCTGCCCGGCGGCGGTCATATAGCGGAAGGTCAGGTCATTTTTGAAGGCGAAGATACCCAGAAGCAGACTCCTGAAATGCATCGCGCACTCTGTGGCACAGACGTCTCCATGATTTTCCAGGACAGCGGCGCTATGATGAATCCGATCCGCACCATTGGCACCGAATTCCGTGAATTCCTCTCCGTCCATGGCATCAAGGACGACAAGGAAGCCCATGACCTGATGATTTCCATGATCGAAATGGTGCGCCTTCCCAACCCGGAGCACATTCTGAAATGCTATCCCTACGAGCTTTCCGGCGGTATGCGCCAGCGCGTCGGCATCGCTATGGCGATGGCCATGAAGCCTAAGCTCCTTTTGGCCGATGAACCGACCTCCGCTCTTGACGTCACAAACCAGGCCATCATCGTCAAAGAAATGATGAATGTCCGTGACAAAATGAATACCGCCATCATCATCGTTACCCACAACATGGGCGTATCCTGCTACATGGCGGACTACATCATGGTCATGAAGAAAGGCCGCGTCGTCGAATACGGCAAAGCAGAAGATGTCATTTATCACCCGAAGGAAGAATACACCCGTATGCTCCTTGCGGCTGTTCCGAAGATGGGAGGCGAAGACGCATGAAAAACTACGGAGAAGAAATCCTCCAGATGGTCGATATCTGCAAGGTCTTCGACCTCGGTGACGGCAAGAAGCTCCATGCAGCCGAAAATGTCAATGTCACCATCCACAAAGGGGAGACCGTCGGTATCGTCGGGGAATCCGGCTCCGGCAAGTCCACCCTTGCCAAGATGCTGACCCGTCTTTACCCCATGACCAGTGGGAAAATCATTTTCCACGGCAAAGACATCACAGATCTCAAAGGGGAAGCCCTACGCCAGCACCGCAAATCCATCCAGATGGTCTTTCAGGACCCCTCCACCGCTTTCAATCCGAAGCAGCGCGTCAAGGAGATCATCTGCGAACCACTTGAAAACTTCGGCATGATCGATAAGAAGGATGTCGAAGCCAAGGCGAAGGAAATGCTCCGTCTAGTCGACCTTCCCGAAGATTTCGCCGATCGCTATCCGAACAACATGTCCGGCGGTCAGCGCCAGCGTATCGCTATCGCACGTGCTCTGGTCCTCGAGCCGGAGATCATCGTCTGCGACGAAGCCACCTCTGCTCTTGACGTATCCGTTCAAAAAACCATCCTCGATCTGTTGGATCGTCTGCAGAAAGAGACCCACGTGGCCTACATGTTCATCTGCCATGACCTTGCTCTCGCAAACAGCTTCTGCGACAATATCGTCATCATGCAGCATGGCAAGGTCGTAGAAAAAATCCATGACCTCAGAGAAGCGAAGGATCCATACTCCAAGAAGCTCCTTGCTTCCGTCTTCACCATCGAAGAAGGAAAGAACAAGGTCCTTCCTGACGAGCTCTTCAACTGATCGCATTTGTTCAATAAAAAAACCGCCAGCTTCGCCGGCGGTTTTTGCTTTCCATCCATTCTAAAAAACTGCAAGGAGAAATGCACCTCCATAAAAAGGGGC
>JAIJLI010000085.1 GCA_022722495.1 Dialister sp.
GTTCAGTTTCTCCTGGCCGAGGACCGCACGCACCATGTCGAAGTCGCGGGCGGCGCTCACGGTGTCGATGTGCTCATACAGGCTGCCAGAGTGTTCGCGGCACCCCGCGGCAACCTCCTGGGCGTCTGCGCTCACTTCGGCGACCGCGGACTGCGGGGACCCGTCGCCGGTGTCAACGTCCTCGTCCTCGCCTGCGTTGCGCTCGTCGCGCTCGGCGTCAGTCGTGCAGAACACGGGGGTCGAGTCGCCGACGCCACGCGGGTCGAGGGCCACGATGTCGTAGGCGTTGGCCACGGCCTCTTCCGGCGCAGCTTTCAGCTCGTCCGCCGTCATATCTTTCGGCGAGGTGAACGGATGGTGCATCGCCGTCAGGCCGCCTTCGCCGTCGTCTTCGAACATCGGGAAGTCGATCACCCACAGCGGCGCCCATTTGCTCTCGTCAGTCAGGCTCAGATCTTTACCCAGCTTCAGACGCAGCGCGCCCAGCGCGTCGGCCACTACTTTCTTGTTGTCGGCGCCGAAGAAGATCATGTCTCCATCCTGCGCGCCGGTGCGGTCAAGGATCGCTTCCACGATTTCAGCGGTCAGGAATTTGGCCACCGGGCTGTTGATCCCGTCCATGCCTTTGGCACGCTCGGTCACTTTAATATAGGCCAGCCCCTTCGCGCCGTAGATCTTCACAAAGTTGCCGTATTCGTCAATCAGCTTGCGGGTCAGAGAGGCCCCGCCTGGGACGCGCAGGGCCGCCACGCGCCCTTTCGGATCGTTGGCCGGGCCGGCAAAGACCGCGAATTCCACAGACTTCAGCAGGTCGGCGACGTCCACCAGCTCCATCGGGTTACGCAGATCCGGTTTATCGGAGCCATAGCGACGTTCGGCTTCGGCGAAGGTCATGATCGGGAACTCGCCCAGGTCGACGCCTTTCACTTCCAGCCACAGCTGACGCACCATCGCCTCCATGATCTCACGCACCTGCGGCGCGGTCATAAAGGAGGTTTCCACGTCGATCTGGGTGAATTCAGGCTGACGGTCGGCACGCAGGTCTTCATCGCGGAAGCAGCGAGCGACCTGGAAGTAGCGTTCCAGACCGGAAACCATGAGCAGCTGTTTGAAGAGCTGTGGGGACTGCGGCAGAGCGTAGAATTTGCCCGGGTTCACGCGGGATGGAACGAGGTAGTCGCGTGCGCCTTCCGGGGTGCTCTTGGTGAGCATCGGGGTCTCGATTTCGAGGAAATTGTGTTCATCGAGGAAGGTTCTCATCTCATGTACGATCTTATGGCGCATGATGAGGTGGTTCTGCATTTCCGGACGGCGCAGATCGATGTAGCGGTATTTCAGACGGACGTTTTCATCGACATCGATGCCGTCTTCGACGTAGAATGGCGGGGTCTTCGCTTTGTTCAGGATGCGAAGCGAAGAAACGACGACTTCCACCTTGCCGGTCTTCATCTTCGGGTTGACAGTTTCTTCACTTCTCTCTCTGACCTTGCCTTTGACAGCGAGGACGAATTCACTGCGGCAGGCTTCAGCCTTGTGGAATGCTTCTTCCCCGTACTGTGGGCTCATGACGAGCTGTACAATACCGCTTCTGTCGCGAAGGTCGATGAAAATGAGACCGCCATGGTCACGACGGGTATTTACCCAGCCTGCCAGTGTCAGTTCTTTGCCGCAGTCATTTTCTGTTACCAGACCGCATCCGCAGGATCTATGCATCCCTGCCATTGTTTCCATATTAGAGCACCTCTTTATAAAAATGTTGACGCTGTGAGAGATCGTAAGGAGATCCCGTCAGCGAAAATAAATGATATGTTAGTTAGCTTGCTTGTTGGTGTGTATTGACGGATAAAGCCGGAGGATCACGCATGATTGCATCTCGGCTTCGCCTTCCGGCAGAGGCCGGTCACCAAATGCTATTTCTCAAACTTTGCAATATACCCGGCGACTTCGGCGAATGGGATCTCCTCCTGCGTGCCTTCTGCCATGTTTTTCACCATGGCTTTGCCGAAAGCCAGCTCATTGCTGCCGATGATGACGGTGAAATCGGCCTTTGTCTTGCCTGCTTGCTTCATCTGGCCTTTGAGGCTTCTGCCCTGAAGGTCCATATCTGTGATGACGCCGTCCTGACGCAGTGCGAACTGGATCTTCACGCCTTCGGCCTGTGCTTCTTCGCCGAGAGCGGCGATGTAGACATGTTTTTCTGCTTTCGGTTCGGGGATCAGATGCTGCATTTCCAAAGCGAGCAGGAGACGTTCAAGACCGATCGCAAAGCCGATGCCCGGTGTGGAAGGACCGCCAACCTCTTCGACGAGGCCGTCATAGCGGCCGCCGCCGCAGACTGCGCTCTGCGCTCCGAGCGGTGGATACTGGATCTCGAAAGCGGTATTCGTATAGTAGTCGAGCCCGCGCACGAGCTTCGGGTCGATGGTGTAGGAGATCCCAAGAGCTGTGAGGTAGGATTTCAGAGCTTCGAACTTCTGGTGGCAACTCTCGCAGAGATAGTCCGTGATGACCGGCGCACCGACAGCCGCCGCTTTGCAGCCCTCTTCCTTGCAGTCGAGAAGACGAAGCGGATTTTTGTGAAGTCTGGCCTTGCAGTCTTCACAGAGCTGGCTCTCCTTGGGTTCGAAGAATTCGATGAGCTTCTGTCTGTACTGCGGACGGCAGTTCGCATCGCCGATGGAGTTCAGATGGAGATCGAGATCTTTCAGTCCGAGCTTATGGAAAATCTCACAAGCCATCGCGATGACTTCTGCATCCGCAAGCGGAGAGGATGCACCGAGGACTTCCAGACCGAACTGGTGGAATTCACGGTAACGGCCGGCCTGCGGACGGTCATAGCGGAACATGGAGCCGATGTAGAACATCTTATGCACCTGCTGGTCTCCATACATTTTATGTTCCAGGTACGCGCGGACAGCAGAGGCTGTGTTTTCCGGGCGCAGGGTGACAGAGCGATTTCCTCTGTCCTTGAAGGTATACATTTCCTTCGTCACGACGTCGGTGGTATCGCCGATGCCGCGCTGAAATAATTCTGTCGCTTCAATGATCGGGGTACGGATCTCTTTGTATCCGTAGCGCGCACATACGTCACGAATGACGCCTTCCATGTAATCCCACTTGTAGACTTCGTCCGGCAGGATATCATGGGTTCCTTTTAATGCCTGCATTGTGACACCTCTTTACTTGATTTGACAGACATTTCGAAGGAGCAGAAGCTTCAACGCCCCTCCTCTGTCTATCAAAGACATTAACAAACTAAATTGTACCATTTCTACAGGGGAAATGGCAAATGGGAATTAAAAAACAGCTGCGGCTCTTCCGGGGATGGATCCAGAAAAAGAGACGGATGGATTTGGTCCTTCAAAGAGGAGCGATGAGCGCCTCAGGGTTTCTGTCTTTACTCTTTCTTCGCGCAGTCTTTGCAATAGCCGTAGAATTTCAACTGGTAGTCGACCACGTGGAATCCGCTATCTTTCTTGATCTTGTCCTTCACATCAGAAAGAAATAATTCATGGGAAAATTCGATCACTTTCCCGCAGCCAAGACAGATGAGGTGGTAATGGGAATGATTCAGTGAATGATCATTCAGCTCATAGCGACTGCGTCCGTCACCGAAGTCGAGCTTTTTGAGAAGCTCCAGCGATGTGAATAATTCCAGCGAGCGGTAGACCGTCGCAAGTCCGATGTCCGGATTCTCATCCCGTACCATCGCATACAGGTCTTCTGCACTCAAGTGTTTTTCCTTGCTGTCAAGGAAGGCCTGCAGAATGACCTGACGCTGCGAAGTGAATTTATATTTGTGCTCACGGATTTTTTTTCGCAGGGTATTCATAACCGTGGACTTTTTCATGAAAATGCCTCCACTTTTAAATTAGGAATGAGGAATCAGAAAGGGGAAGTCGGAGAAACCGATATTTCCCGGAAGCTGTCAGCGCTCCCCTATTTTCCCATCTTGTACTTATCATAAAACCACATATGCCGCAGGATGACCTGCAGGACGGCGACCAGCGGGACGGAGATCATCATGCCGACGATGCCGAAAAGCTGTCCGCCGATGAGGACTCCGGCAATGATCGCGACGGGATGTACATCGATGATGCTGCCCATGAGCTTGGGCATGAAGAAATGACCGTCGAGCTGCTGGACGATGATGTAGAAGATGATGACTTTCGCCATGACGCCTGTCCCCTGAAGCAGAGCGAGGAAAACGGGCGGGATCGCTCCAATGATCGGTCCGATGAGAGGGATCATTTCCACGACGCCTGCCAGAAGTCCGATGACCAGAGGATAAGGGATATTCATGGACCACATGCCAAGGAAAACGACAAAGGCCATGATGACGGAAAGGAGCAGCTGCCCGCGCAGGTAGGCATTCAGCATGAAGTGGATCTCCTTGAAGATCGTCTCGAGATGATGGTGGAAACGTTCAGGAAAGAAGCCAATGAAGACATGCACGAAATAGCTGCCTCTCTTCATCATGTAGAATGTGATGAAGGGGACGACGATGAGCTCAACCACCGTACTTGCAAAAGAGAAGATCGCGGACAGGCTGAACTGTGCGACCTTCAGCGTATACTCGCCGATATCCTGAATGATGCGGGAAATGAAATTTTTCGCTTCCGGCGGCATCAGGGAGAGCTGGTACTGCCGCTCGATCTCCGGGATCGCCTGCTGCACCGCTGTCACCATATCGGGGATGCCTTTCACGAAGGCACGGAATTCTCCGATGAACGGCACGATGATGTGGACAATGATCATATAGACAATGCCGATAAAGATGGCAAAGGAGATCAGGATCGCGATATCATAGGGCATCTTCGCCATCCCGCGGCAGACGCGGATGTGTTCATGGATGAATTTCGCCAGCGGATTCAAAAGGATCGCGAGCACCAGCGAGACGGTGAATGGAAAGAGGATCATTGGGGCTGCGACCACAAGTCCGAAGAAAAAGAGCGCAATGCCGATGCGCATCCAGAATTCAGCGCCCCATCTCATAGGCCGCCTCCCACCAGGAAAGGATTCGTCTTCTTTTCATGGCCAATGGTCGTCGGATCACCATGTCCGGAAAGCACGGTCACGGTATCCGGCAGGCAGAAAAGATTCTTCCGGATGGCGGTCACGAGCGTCGTCATACTGCCTCCGGGGAAATCGGTGCGTCCGATGGAGCCATGGAAAAGAGAGTCTCCCGTGAAGACGATGCCCTCCTTCGCTTCATAGAAGGAGATCCCGCCCGGTGTATGCCCCGGGGTATCGATCACGGTAAAGTCCAGTCCGCAGGTCTTGATAGGTTCTCCCCCTTTTACCCAGTGCTCCGGATCCTCTACGAGTACGTGGTCGGGGAATTCATAGGATAAATTCTTGGAGGGGTCTTTCA
This sequence comes from Dialister sp., assembly GCA_022722495.1. Lineage (GTDB taxonomy): Bacteria > Bacillota > Negativicutes > Veillonellales > Dialisteraceae > Dialister. The sequence goes on from JAIJLI010000085.1 coordinate 5,375, forward strand.
GATACGAGGCGTCTCCGCGGCTCATGTAGAGCTCAGCTTTCGGGAAACGGGCGCGCAGCGCATTCATACCGGCCATATGGTCCACATGGGCATGTGTCAGAAAAATGGATCTCAGCTCGATCTGATCCTGCAGGATGGCATGGATGTAGTGTTCCGGTGTAAAGGAGGGATCTACGACCAGCCCTTCCATGGTCTTTTCATTGTACACGATATAGGTGTTTGTCATAAAAGGACCGAGTACTGTGTATTTAATTTTCATAACAAATCCTCCTTTGATTCACGTTTTTGCGGCAGCGGCTAAAAATTCTTATCGCTGTCGAGAAGCAGCGTCACGGGGCCGTCATTTTCGAGGGCCACCTTCATATGGGTGCGGAAACGGCCAGTCCCAACAGAGACACCGGCTTTACGGCAGATGTCAACGACATATTCATAAAGCGTATTCGCCCGTTCCGGAAGCTCCGCCTGTGAAAAGCTGGGGCGGCGCCCCTTTCTGGTGTCTCCGTAGAGAGTGAACTGGGAAACGATCGCAAGCTCCCCTTTCACGTCCAAGAGGGACAGGTTCAGTTTATCATTTTCATCCTCGAAGATGCGAAGATGCAGGATCTTGTCTGCGATGTACTCTGCTTCTTTCTCAGTATCGCCTTTTTTGACACCCAGAAGAACGACAAAGCCTTTGGAAATGGAAGCCGTTTCTTCACCTTCGGAATCCACCTTGCACCAGTTGCATTTTTGAACGACAGCACGCATTAATAGGTCTCCTTTATAAAATGGTTCAGGGTTCGGGGTTAGACTGTGGGGCGCCTCCGTCCACTAATTATGAATGAAAGCTTTGCGCGAATGAGGGATTAGGAATGAAGGTGGCGGCTTTGCCGCGAATATATATGGGGGCGATGCCCGAAAGTGGTATGCAAGTCACCAGTCACCACTCACCCCTTCTTACTAATTTTCCCCCTTCGACGACCGCATTCTTCTGACTGAATGGACGCCCTTGATGCGGCGGACCTTGGTCATGATGAAGTCGAGCTGCGCCAGATCCTTGATTTGGATGCCAAGATTCATGACAGCCATGCCATTGTTCTCGACCTTGACATTTGCCGCAGAGACGGAGAGCTTCATCTCGGTCAGCACGGCCAGGATGTCCGCCATGAGACCGGTGCGGTCATAGCAGATGACTTCGATCGTGACGAGGAACATGCCGCCCGTCTCTTCTTCCCATGACACATCGATCATGCGGTCTTTGTCCGGGAAATTGATGGCATTCGGACAGTCCGCACAATGGACTGAGACGCCGCGGCCGCGCGTCACGAAGCCGACGATGGAGTCACCCGGCACCGGGGTGCAGCACTTGGCGAGATGCACCTCGAGTCCCACTTCCCCGCGGACGAGGATGCCGGAGGACGAGCGCGCTTTCATGCTGCGCATTTTGAGATTCTCCAGATCCTTTGCAGTCTTTTGAAGTACGGGCTTTTGGAGCGCAAGCTCCTTCTTATATCTTTCCGTGAGCTTCACCATCGTGCTCTTCACGGGGATACCGCCGAAGCCGATGGAGGCAAGAAGGTCATCGGTGGTCGGACAGTTGAAGGTCTTCGCGACCTCGAGCAGGCGGTCTTTTCCGATGAGCTTCTTCCATTCATAGCCGAGACGGTCTGTTTCCTCGATCAGGAGCTGCTGCCCGCGTGCAATATTTTCTTCTCTGTTTTCTTTCTTGAACCAGCTGCGGATCTTCGCCTTACTGTCAGCAGCACCGACCATATTGATCCAGTCATAGCTCGGCTTGCCATTTTTCGAAGTGATGACAGAGACGATATCCCCATTCTTCAGCTTCGTATCGAGCGGGACGATCTTATTGTTCACCTTCGCGCCGATGCAGCGGTTGCCGACTTCGGTATGGATGCGATAAGCAAAGTCGATCGGGATCGAGCCCTTCGGCAGGTTGATGACATCGCCCTTCGGTGTGAAGACGAAGACTTCATCCGAGAAGACATCGAGCTTCAGAGCATTCATGAATTCCTTCGGGTTGCTGGTATCCTGCCATTCCAGGATGCGGCGCAGCCAGGAGATCTTCGCATCGAAGTCCTTGCCGCCGGCATGTCTGCCTTCCTTGTAGCGCCAGTGAGCGGCGACACCGTATTCGGAAATATGGTGCATTTCCCACGTGCGGATCTGGATCTCTACCGGCTGCCCCTTCGTCCCGATGACGGTCGTATGGAGCGACTGGTACATATTCGGCTTCGGGACGGCGATGTAGTCCTTGAAGCGGTT